>DNNT01000315.1 GCA_003497545.1 Arenimonas sp.
GGCGGCGAAAGCGGCGTTGATGCGGGTGACGTCGGAGGTTTCCCAGGCGTGCCACTCGCGGTGGCGCTGGTTGAGCTGGGCCGAGATTTCGGCCAGGGCGGTCTGCGCCGCGTCGGGGTCGGCGCCCCGCAGGCGCAGCTCGGTGATCGTGCCGAAGACGTGCAGCTGCTCCACCCGCTCCGGTGGCGCACCGCAGGCCGCGACCAGGAGCGCGGCGGCCAGGGCGGCCGCGGCGCGGCGGAATTCAGACGTACTGGCTGCCCGGCGCATCCACCCACCCGCGGATGAAGGCCACGTCCTCGGGCGCCACGTCGATGAAGCGAAAGCCGGTCCAGACCTGGCCCGGCGCGGCGGCTTCGTCGGACCACAGCTCGTGCGCGCCGACCTCGACCATGCGCGTGTGGCCGGCGTCGTCGGGCAGGGAAAAGCGCAGCTGGAACAGCGCGTCGCTGGTGAGCGGCTGGCCCAAGATGAGCAGCATGCCGGTTTCGGAAAGGTTGCTCAGCTTGCCGATGACCTGGCCGGTCATGGTGTCGAGCACCTCGATGTTGTAGCCGACCTTGCGGCGCTTGGCGCGGCGGTATTCGGTGTTCATCGGGACGGGGCCTCGCCGGGGCTGGGCGACTGGCCGGCGAAGGAACGCAGTGCGTTCATCACCGTGCTCCAGGCGCGGTCGATCAGCGTGCCTTTCTCTTCTTCGACCACCTTCACCTGGCCCTGGGCCATGGCCTTGGCCAGGCCCTCGAGCGTGTGCTCGCCGATCTTCTGGCCGCGGTGGTTGACGAACAGCACGTGGCCGGTGACGGTGGAGAACCAGGACAGGCGGCGGCGCACCTTTTCGCCCTGCTGGTTGAGCGTGAACTCGAACCAGGTGTNNCGCGCCTGTTCCTCCGGCGTGAGCACGACCTTCTTCTTCTTGGCCTGCTGCAGGTCCTCGCCCAGGCGGGCGCGGGCCTTGAGGCGCATGGTGAGCTCGGTGCGGCTGGCGGCGGAATCGTCGTCGGCGCCGCCGCCCTGGGGGTCGACCAGGCGCTGTGCGATGGCCGCGGCTTCTTCGGCGTGGTAACCGACCTGGGTGAGCGAGGACTGGATGTCCTGCTGCAGTGCGGTGGCTTCGCTGGCGGGAATGCCGCCCGCGCCGGGCCCGGCCTTGGCCACGCCGACCAGGCGCTCGGCGATCTCGAGCTGCTGCTTCCAGGCGTCGGAGTCCTCGCCCTGGCGCAGCGCGGTGAGCGCCATCACGTCGGTCCAGGCCTGGCTGAGCAGGGTGTGGGTGAAGCGCGGCAGGTTCTGCTTCTTCAGCATGCCCTCGACCACGCTGGACGCGCGTTCGCGGGCCATGGCCAGCCGCTCCTTGCCGCGCGCGGCCTCGACGTGGCGTTTTTCCGCCACCTCGGCCTTGCGCGACACGGTCTGCAGGTGCGAGCTGAGATCCTCGAGCAGGTTGCTGAAGATGCCCAGGTCGCCGTCGAACTCGCGCACCGTGCGGTCCACGACCGACTGCATCTTGCCGACCAGCTGCTGGTCGGCGTCGTCCTCGCCCAGCCAGTAGGCGCCGGTTTCGGCGATGGCGTTGAGCATCTGCCGCGCCGGGTGCTGCTGGCGGGTGAAGAACGCCTTGTCCTGCAGGGCCACGCGCAGCAGCGGCACCTGCAGCTTGGTCAGCAGGTTGGAGGCGGGGCTGTTGGGCCGCACGTCCTTCATCAGGTGGTCGAACAGCATGCCGACCAGGTCGATGGCGTCGCTGTCTTCTTCCGGCAGCGCCGGCGGCTTGCCGTCGGGCGTGGCCTGGCGGAGCTGCGCCAGCAGGTCCTGCTTGAGGTGGTTGATGGTGCGCGCGGCGGGCTTGCCGTTGACCATCACCGCGCCCACCGGCTTGTGCTGCAGCTCGCCCAGCGCGTTCTGCACCATGGCCGGCTCGACCTGCACGGCATTGCCCGGCGTGCTGCGCGGCTGGCCACCGACGAGCTTGCCCAGCAGCTGGCGGCGCCCGGCCAGCAGGTGGCGCATCTGCTGGAAGCTGTCCTCGCCGCCCGCGGCCGCGTAGCCGGCACCGCCGCCGCCCGGGCCGGTGCCGCCGGTGGCGCCCGGCGCCCCGGTCCCCTGTGCGCCCGCCTCGGAACCGCCGGGGCCCGACGCGCCGCCCGGGCCACCGGCAGCGCCGCTGCCGCCGTCGGCGCCATCCCCCGCGCCGCCGGTGCGCGGCTTGGCCGCCGGCGCCGCGGTGGCGGCCGGCCGCGCCCGCACCGGCACGTAGTGAAGGTTGGGCAGCACGCCGTTGCGCGACAGGTAGGTGTTGATCGATTCGACGAAGCTGCCGTACAGCGGCGCCAGGTGGCGTTCGAAGGTGCGGTAGAGCAGGGCGCGGTGTTCGCCGCTCAGCTCCAGGCATTCGGCGGCCGCGCGCAGCATGCGGCACAGCGCGTGCGGGCCGACCGGCAGGTTCTCGGCGTCGAAGGCCGGCTTGCCGGCGAGCACGCCGAAGCGTTGGCCCAGCAGGTACAGCGGAAGGCTGTTGCGCACTTCGATGCGGCCGGCGACTTCGGTGAGCACCGTGGTTTCGTCCAGGTCGAGGTTGTCGACCAGGGTGAGTTCGTCGCGGTTGAGCCGGAAGCCGCCGATCAGCGACTTCGCGCCGGGCGGGTCCTTGATGCAGGCCAGTTCGGCCTCGAGGCCAATGAGGAATCGCGGCACCAGGTCGGGGCGGGTGCGCTTGACCACGCGCTGCGCCTCGAGCCAGCGGGTCTGCACGATGTTGCTGCGGGCCTGTTCGGCGTACTTGAACAGCTGCTGCTCGAATTCATTGAGCATGCCCACGAGCGTGCGCTCGATCTCGTCGGACGCGTACTCCAAGATGCCGCCCAGCAAGGTCCGCACCCGTTCGGGCAGCGGCCGCGACGCCAGCGTGGGCGCCGGCGAGTGCGGAGGTGTGGCGGATGCGGACATCCGGCTCTCCGTGTGATTCCCCAGCCCGATTCTAGGCACAGCGGGGCCGCTGCGCCTAGGGCCGGCCACCCGCNNCCCGCCCGCGCCGGCGGGGCGGGTGGCCGGAGCGATCAGTGTTTGACGTTCCAGACCACGCTCACGACGCCGCTGCGTCCCGGCGTGTTGAAACCCTGCACCAGGGAGTAGTCGCGGTCGCCGAGGTTTTCCACCCGCGCCTCGAGCCGCCAGGACGGCGACAGCGGCCAGGCCAGCCGCAGGTGGGCGATGGCATAGGCGCCCGGGTTGCCGCCGAAATCGCGCCGCGCCGAGGCGTAGTCGCCGTCCAGCCCCAGCTCCAGGCCGCTGGCGAAGCGGTAGCCGACATCGGCGTGGGCCTTGTCCCGGGCCCGGCGCAGCAGCAGCAGGCCGGTGGCCGCGTCCTCGGTGTCGAGCCAGGCCACGTTGCCGCCGAAGGTCCAGGCGCTGCCGCGGTAGCGGTACTCGAGCTCGACGCCCTCCAGCCGCGCGCGGTTGATGTTGATGGCGTTGCTGGTACCCGGCGCGGCGAACGCCACCAGGTCCTGCACCCGCGAACGGAAGGCCGACAGGCCCAGGCGGTGGCCGGTGGCCGGCGCGAACTCGAGCCCGGCTTCCCAGGTTTCCGAGCGTTCCGGCTTCAGGTCGGGGTTGCCGGCGTAGCCATATCCGGTGTCGGGGTAATAGAGCTCGTTGAAGTTGGGCGCGCGGAAGCCTTCGCCCCAGGACAGGCGCAGGTGGGTGCGTTCGGTGGCGTCCCAGCCCCAGGCCGCACCGGCGGTGCGGGCGGCGCCGAACTGGTTGCTGTCGTCGTGGCGCAACGAGAGGTCGAACAGGTGCGCACCGCGGCGNNGCGGGTGCGGTCGAAGGTCTCGCCGTCGAAGGCGTTCGACGAGATGCCCTGCTCCTCCTGCCAGTTCACGCCCAGGTTGAGCGTGCCGTTGGCGCCGACGCGCAGGGTGTTCACCCAGTCCAGGCTGGTGCGGCGGCTGCGGAAGGCGTTGCTGTAGCTGCTGGTGGTGTCGAGGTCCTCGCGGGCGTGGCCGAGCGTGAGCTGGTGGGTCCAGCGTTCG
>DNNT01000033.1 GCA_003497545.1 Arenimonas sp.
TCGATCTCACCGGCGTGGATGCCGCCCTGGACCAGCACCACCGGCAGGTTCTTTTCGCGGGCGGCAGCGGGGTCGAGCGCGCCGCGGGTCGAGGCCACCAGCGCCTTCATCGGCCGGCCCTGGGGCGTGGTGCCGAAGTCGAGGCAGCGCACCGCAGCCGGGTAGGCGCGGGCGAATTCGTCGCAGAGCTTGACCACCTCGTCGTAGCGGCCGGTGTGGGTGAAGCCCGAGGCCTCGGACACCGTGCCCAGCGGAGGCGGGGTGGCCAGGGCCGGGGCGGCGGCGACAAGGAGCAGGCAGAGCAGGGTGCGCATGGCGGGACTTCGTGCAAGGGACAGGCAGGCAGGGTAACCGCTGCGGCGCCGGCGGCAGAAGCGCGCGCCACGGCCGGCATTCCCGTTAGCATGGCGGCGTGCAAGAACGAATGGGCCCGCGATGAACTGGAACCTGCTCTGGCTGGTCATGGCCGGTGGCGCGCTCGGCGCCGGTGCGCGCCACCTGATCGGCGGCTGGCTGCTGCGCCAGCTCGGCAACGGTATGCCTTGGGGCACCCTGACGGTGAACCTGCTGGGCAGCTTCGCCGCGGGATTCCTGCTGGTGTGGCTGGAGGGCCGCGGGCCCAGCGCGCTCTACCTGCGCGCCTTCCTCATCGTCGGCGTGCTCGGTGGCCTGACCACCTATTCGGCGCTGATGCTCGAATGCCTGATGTACGCGCGCGGCGCTAAGCTCGGCGCGCTGGCGGGTTATCTCGGCCTGACGCTCGCGGGTGGTTTCGCGCTGGTGTGGGCTGGCGCGCGGCTTGCCGATATTTTCCGCCCCGCCTGAGCCGGGCTCAGAAGCGTTCGCTCACCGGCAGGTAGCGCCACTGGCCCGCCGGCATCTTGGCCAGGCCGATGCGGCCCAGGCGCAGGCGGCGCACGGCGGTGGCGCGCAGGCCCACTTCATTGCACAGGTGCTGCAGCAGGCCTGGGCGCACGCCCTTGATGGCGAAGCGCAGCCGCTGTTCGTTCTGCCAGCTCACCTTGAAGGGCGCCACCGGCCAGCCGTCGAACTGCGTGCCGCCGGTGAGGCGGTTCCATCCGTAGGGTGCGAGTTCGCCCTCGACGTCGACGATGAATTCCTGCTCGAGCCTGGCGGCGTCTTCCTGCAGGCGGCGCAGCACGCGGCCGTCCTGGCTGAACACCATCAGGCCGCTGGCCTCGGTTTCCAGCGGCATGGCCGGCTGCAGGCGCGGGAAGTGGCGCTTGAGCAGGCGCCAGCCGGAAGCGTCTTCGGGCCAGCGGTTGTCGGGCACCAGCAGCGACAGCGCCGGGTTCGGCCCGTCACCCGAATCGAAACCCGCCGGCTTGTGCAGCAGCATCGTCGCCGGCTCGGCCGGGTCGGGGCGGGCGCCGGGTAGCAGTGCCACGGTTTCCTCCGCCACCTTGTGCTGCGGCTCCTCGACGACCACGCCGTCCACGGTCACCCAGCCACCCTGCACGTACAGCTCGGCCTCGCTGCGCGAGCAGCCGGTGAGTTCGACGACGCGTTTGGCCAGCCGGACGGCTTCGGTCATGGGGATTCCGCAGGAAGGGAGGCGGGCGAGCATGCGCCGCGCCGGCGGCGATTGCCAGCCCGCGCCGGCAGGGCTCCGGAACCCGGGAATTTCGTTGCACGGGCGGCCGGCCGGGCGTGATAATGCACCGTCCCGTTTCATTTCTGGAATGACCCGATGCTCGACCCGAACCTGCTCCGCGGCCAGCTCGCCGAGACCGCCGCGACCCTGAAGCAGACCCGAGGCTACGACCTCGACGTGGCTTCGCTCGAGCGCCTCGAGGCCGAGCGCAAGGCCATCCAGACCCGCACGCAGGAGCTGCAGAACCTGCGCAACACCCGTTCCAAGGCCATCGGCATGGCCAAGGCCAAGGGCGAGGACACCAGCGCCCTGATGGCCGAGGTGGCCGGCCTGGCCGACGAGCTCAAGACCTCCGAGGTCCGGCTCGAGCAGATCCGCGCCGAACTCGAGCGCATCACGCTCACGGTTCCGAACCTGCCGCACGCCTCGGTGCCCTTCGGCAGCGACGAAACCCAGAACCAGGAAATCCACCGCTGGGGCACGCCGCGCAGCTTCGATTTTCCGGTGAAGGACCACGTGGAGCTCGGTGCGCGCGACGGCTGGCTCGACGGCGACGGCGGCGCCAAGCTCAGCGGCGCCCGCTTCACCGTGCTGCGCGGGCCGCTGGCGCGCCTGCACCGCGCCCTGGCCCAGTTCATGCTCGACCTGCACACCGGCGAGCACGGTTACCTGGAAGCCAACGTGCCGCTGATCGTCAACGCCGAGAGCATGCAGGGCACCGGCCAGCTGCCGAAGTTCGAGGAAGACCTGTTCTCCACCGAAGTGGGCGAGAGCCGGCGTTACCTGATCCCCACCAGCGAAGTGCCGCTCACCAACCTGGTGCGCGACAGCATCGTCGAGGACGCCCAGCTGCCGCTGCGTTTGAGCGCGCATTCGATGTGCTTCCGCGCCGAGGCCGGCAGCCACGGCCGCGACACCCGCGGCATGATCCGCCAGCACCAATTCGAAAAGGTGGAACTGGTCTCGATCGCGCGACCGGAAGAATCCGACGCCGAGCACGAGCGCATGACCCGCTGCGCTGAAGTCGTGCTGGAAAAGCTCGGCCTGCCGTATCGCAAGGTGCTGCTGTGCACCGGCGACATGGGCTTCTCTGCCCGCAAGACCTACGACCTCGAGGTGTGGCTGCCCAGCCAAGGCACCTACCGCGAGATCAGCAGCTGCTCGAACTGCGGTGATTTCCAGGCCCGGCGCATGCAGGCGCGCTGGCGCAACCCGGCCACCGGCAAGCCCGAGCCGGTGCACACCCTCAATGGTTCGGGCGTGGCCGTGGGCCGCGCGCTGATCGCCGTGATGGAAAACTACCAGCAGGCCGACGGCAGCATCGAAGTGCCGGCCGCGCTGCGGCCCTACATGGGCAACCAGGAGCGCATCGGATGAACCACCCGGACCTCAACGACCTGCAGTTCTACGCCATGGTGGTCGAACACGGCGGCTTCGCCGCGGCCGAGCGCGCCCTCGGCGTGCCGAAGTCGCGGCTGAGCCGGCGCATCGCCCAGCTCGAGTCCGACCTGGGCGTGCGCCTGCTGCAGCGCTCCACCCGCAAGTTCGCCGTCACCGACGTGGGCCAGAGCGTGTACCGCCACGCCCAGACCATGCTGGCCGAGGCCCAGGCCGCGCGCGAGGCGGTGGACCGCGTCAGCGCCGCCCCGCGCGGCGTGATCAAGGTCAGCTGCCCGGTGGCGCTGGCGCAGGAGCTGCTGGCGCCGCTGCTGCCGGAGTTCATGAAGAAGCACCCGCAGGTGCGCATCCAGCTGCACGTCAGCAACCGCCGGGTGGACGTGATCCAGGAAGGCTTCGACGTGGCCCTGCGCGTGCGCAGCCAGCTCACCGACGACGGCGAGATGGTGGCGCGCAGCTTCGGCCAGCTGCGCGAGTTGCTGGTGGCCAGCCCGAAATACCTCGACCGCGTCGGCCGCCCGGCCACGCCGGCCGACCTGGCGGGCCACACCACGCTGAGCATGAGCGAAGACGATTCGCGCCAACGCTGGACCCTGCACGGCCCCGACGGCCACGTGCAGAAGGTGGACCTGGCGCCGGTGCTGATGGCCCAGGATTTCCCGCTGCTGCTGGCGGCCGCGCGCGACGGCCTGGGCGTGGTGCTGTTGCCGGAGCTCAGCTGCGCCGAGGCCATCCGCAAGCGCGAGCTGGAAGTGGTGCTGCCGCAGTGGAACCTGCCGCAGGGCATCTGCCATGCCATCTATCCTTCGCGCCGCGGCCTGCTGCCGGCGGTGCGCGTGTTCATCGATTTCCTGGCCGACCGCCTGCCGGCGCTCATCCAGGACAGCAAGCTCAAGTGCGGCACGCCGGGCGGCCCGGACTGCCCGCCGTCGCCCTGAGCAGGAGCGTTTTTCCAGGGGAAGAGTGGCCGAGCGGTTTAAGGCACCGGTCTTGAAAACCGGCGAAGGGTCAAACCTTCCGTGGGTTCGAATCCCACCTCTTCCGCCACATCCGGCGGTTTGGCGCAGGACAGCAGGGCAGGGTGGTGTCGCGTGGTGATGGAATCGATCTGGCTGCTGGCGGCGGCCGTGCTGCTGGTGGCGCTGCTTTACGCTTCGGTGGGGCATGCGGGCGCGTCCGGCTACATCGCGGTCATGACGTTGTTCGGCATGGCGCCTGCGGAAATCCGGCCCACCGCGCTCACGCTCAACATCCTGGTGGCCTGCCTGGGTACCTGGCAATTCTGGCGCGCCGGGCGGTTTTCCTGGGCACTGTTCTGGCCCTTCGCCGTGCTGGCGGTGCCGATGGCTTTCGTCGGCGGCTACCTCAACCTGCCGGCGCAGGTGTTCAAGGTGCTGATCGGCCTGGTGCTGCTGTTCTCGGCGGTGCAGCTGGTGCGCCGGCCGCTGGCCGAAGCCGAACCCACGCCGCCGTCGCTGCCGGTGTCGCTGGGCGCGGGCGCGGGCATCGGGCTGCTGTCGGGCCTGACCGGTACCGGCGGCGGCATCTTCCTGACGCCGCTGCTGACCCTCAGGGGCTGGGCGCGCTCGGGCACGGCGGCCGGCGTGTCGGCGCCCTTCATCCTGGTCAATTCGATGGCGGGCCTGGCCGGCAATGTCAGCGCCACGCAGCACCTGCCCGGTTTCATCCTGCCGCTGGTGGGCGCGGTGCTCGTGGGTGGCTTCATCGGCGCGCACCTGGGCAGCCACCGGCTGCCGCAGGGGGCGATCAAGCGCGTGCTTGCCGTGGTGCTGGTGATTGCCGGCGCGAAGCTGCTGTTCGCCTGACCGCAGCGCTCAGGTGCCCATCCCGGCCAGCAGCGACAGCACGGCGCAGCCGCCGTGCGCGGCCACGCAGGCGGGCAGGGAGCGCGTGCGCAGGAACACCGCGGCCATCACCAGGCCGAAGGCCAGGCTGGCCAGCGCATCGCCCAGCCCGTCGGGCCAGGGCAGGGCCGTGCCCGCCAACGCGGAGACGAAGGCTGCGGCCACGTTGCCAACCGCCCGAGATGCGATCGGCAGCAACCACGCGCGGAACGCAAGCTCGGTGAGGAAGGGCGCGTAGAGCCCGGCGAGCAGGAATACCGGCGGCGACAGCGTGCCGGGGTGCCAGCCGCTGGCCTCGGGCCCCAGCCAGGGCGCGAACGCTCGCGTGGCGAGGGCCACGAGTTGCAGCACGGCGAAGGCCGCTGCGGCTCCGGCGGCTCCGGTGGCCATGGCGCCGCCAGTCGAACCCGGGCTTCGCCACAGCGATGGCAAACCATGCTGCTGGCTCGCCGCCCAGTACACCACCAGCACGCTGCCCGTGGGGATGAGCAGCACCAGCAGCAGCGACACCAGCGAATCGGCCCACTGCGCGGCGTCGAGCGGGTGGGGCAGGTCGTTGAAGACGATGGCGTGGCCGCGGCATGCCTGCACGCCGGCTTCGCGCACCAGGTCGTCGAGCGCGCTCCTGGCGGCCGCGAGTTCGAAGTTGCGCAGGCGCATGAAGCTGATGGCGGTGCTGTCGGGTGCGCAGCCTTCCGGCCGATGGCGGGCGTGGCCGCCGGCGATGGCCTCGCCGTGCGCGAAGACCTCGTGGTGCATCACGCGCTCGCGCAGCGACTGCAATTGTGCCGGCGTGCCTTCCACCCACAGCAGCACGCGATCGTGGTCGCCCCGGGTCGTGAGCACGTGGAAACAGGCCAGCACCACCACTGTGAGTACGAGCGGCAGCAGCAGCGAAAGCGCGATCAGGCCGAGGCGGGCGTGCAGGCGGATGGCGGGTGTCCCTGGTTGCGTTGGCGAAGAGTCTGGCCACGTGGGTGGGCGGCCGGCCAGCGGCGGGCGTCGCGCGATGGCGTAGGGAATTGTCGGCGCGCGGGCGTGGGTGGAGGCGAAACCGCCCGGTTTTGTACGGCCCGGATAACGGTGTTTGCCATGCTGCCGCGGCGTAGGAAATCACCTAGTGCAAGCAGGGCAACTTGCCATTGATGCGGCCGATTCCTTCGCCTAGGTTAAGACCGAACCCTGGGGAGGGACCGCATGTGATCAGAGTTTTCATCCTTGACGACCACGCGCTCGTGCGCACCGGCTACCGGCTCATCCTCGAGAAGAGCGGCGAAGTTGAGATCGTCGGCGAAGCCGCCACCGGCGAAGAAGGCCTGCCGCTCATCCGCAAGCTGCACCCCGACGTGGTGCTGTGCGACCTGCACCTGCCGGGCATCAGCGGGCTCGACGTGACCGAGCGGCTGGTGCGCTCCGAGCCCGACACCAAGGTCATCATCGTCTCCATCCAGGAAGACGGGCCGATGCCGCGGCGGTTGATCGAAGCCGGCGCCTTCGCCTACCTCGGCAAGGGCTGCGACCCGCAGGAACTGGTGCGCGCGGTGCGCGACGTATTCCGCGGCCGGCGCTACCTGGCCACGCAGGTGGCGCAGCGCATGGCGCTGGAAGGCTTCGGCGGCAAGGGTTCGCCCTTCGACACCCTTTCTCCGCGCGAGATGCAGGTGGCGCGGCTGCTGTGCCAGGGCTTGCGCATGGAAGAGATCGGACGCCGGCTCAGCCTGAGCGGCAAGACGGTGGCCACGCACAAGTACCGCCTGTTCGAGAAGCTCGGCATCCGCGACGCCATCTCGCTGGCGCGCCTGGCCGGGCAGCACGGCATTTCCGACCCGGCATCCGCGCTGGGCGCCTGAGCGCGGGGCAAAAAGAAAGGCGCCTTGCGGCGCCTTTCTGTCGACTCAGTCCTGCTTGCCGGGCTGAGGCGGCTGGCCGGGTTCGGCCAGCGTCCAGTCCGGGGCGGGCGGCGCCGGTTCGGCGGCCTGGGCGGCACGCACCTCGGCGTCCGACGGCGGCGCGTCGAACACGGCCGGCTGGGTGCGGATGAAGGGGTTCACCGGCGCGGCCGGGGTCTGCGGTTCCGGCTCGGCCGGGATAAGGCTCTGCTGCCCCGGCGCGCTGGCGACCGGCGCTGGAG
>DNNT01000071.1 GCA_003497545.1 Arenimonas sp.
ACGTCGAAGCTGCGGGCGCGCAGCAGCAGGTACACGCCACCCGCCACCAGCACGCCGATGAACACCGAGAGCGCCAGTTCCATCAGGCGGCCCCCCCGCTGCGCGGCGCGCGCACGCTGCCCATCATGCCCAGCATCAGCAGGGTGCCGGCGGCCACCACCAGGTAGACGCCGATGTCGAAGGCCATGGCGCTGGCCAGGGGCACCTTGCCCAGCAGCGGCACGGCGATGTAGTCGGTGTGGCTGGTCATGTACGGGTAACCGAGCAGCCAGCTGCCCAGGCCCGTCAGCACGGCGGCCAGCAGGCCCAGGCCGATCACCCGCGGCGCGTCGAAGCCCATGCGCTGTTCGACGAAATCATGGCCGGCCAGCACGTACTGCAGCAGCACCGGCACCGCCAGCACCAGGCCGGCGATGAAACCGCCGCCGGGCAGGTTGTGGCCGCGCAGGAACAGGTACACCGACACCGCCATGGCCAGCGGCAGCAGCAGGCGCGCCACCAGGTTCGGGATCAGCAGCGGGTCGGCCGGGCCGGGCACCACGCGTTCCGGGCGCATGCGCACGCGCCGCAGCAGGGCGTGCACCACCAGGCCGGCCATGCCGAACACGGTGATCTCTCCCAGGGTGTCGAAGCCGCGGAAGTCCACCAGGNNGGGCCGGGAAAGCGCCAGCATTTCGCCGGCCACGGTGTCGAGCGGGCGGGTGATGGTGGAGTACACCAGCGCGGCGACGCCGCCGCCCGCGGCCAGTGCGATCGCGCCGTCGCGCCAGCGGCGCAGGCGCGACGGTTCCGGCGCCGATTCCTCGGGCAGGTAGTTCAGCGCCAGCAGCATGAGCGCGATGGTCACCATTTCCACCAGCAGCTGGGTGAGTGCCAGGTCGGGCGCCGACAGCAGCGCGAAGGCCAGGCTCACCGCCAGGCCCACCGCGCCCACCACCACCAGCGCCAGGATGCGGCGGCGGTGCAGCCGCACCGTGGCCAGCGTGGCCGACACGCCCAGTCCCCACACCAGCCAGGCCAGCGGCGGCATCGGCTGCGATTCGCCGGCGGTGGGCGAGGACGACAGGAAGGGCGCCGCGCCGATCGCCAGCGCCGACAGCACCACCAGGCCCAGGTAACGCTGCAGGCTGCCGTTCTCGAGCGCGTCGGTGAGCCGGCCGGCCAGGCGCGCCAGCGTTTCGAGCTTCCATTCGTACACGAGGCGCCCGCGCGAGTCGTAGCTGATGCCATACAGGTCGATCAGGCGGCGCAGGCCGAAGTAGAGCCCAATGCCCGCGGCCAGGCCGAACAGGCTCATCAGCAGCGGCGTGTTGAGGCCGTGCCAGATCGCCAGGCTGTAGGCGGGCACCGCGTCGCCCAGCACGCCGGTGGCGGCGGCGTGCAGCACCGGCGCGATGGTCACGGCCGGCGCGATGCCCACCGCCAGGCACACCAGCACCAGCACTTCGACCGGGATGCGCATCCAGTGCGGCGGTTCGTGCGGGGTCCTGTCCACCCGCACCGGGCCGTCGCCCAGGAACGTGTCGTGCACGAAACGCAGGCTGTAGGCCACGCCGAACGCGCCCGCCAGCACCGCGGCGGCGGCGATGCCCCAGCGCATGAACTGGTGGCCCTGCACTTCCAGCGCCTCGGTGAAGAACATTTCCTTCGACAGGAAACCATTGAGCAGCGGCACGCCCGCCATCGCCAGCGAGGCGATGATGGCCAGCACGCCGGTGTAGGGCATGAGCTTCAGCAGCCCGCCCAGGCGGCGCATGTCGCGGGTGCCGGTTTCGTGGTCGATGATGCCGGCGGCCATGAACAGCGAGGCCTTGAAGGTGGCGTGGTTGAGGATGTGGAACAGGCCCGCCACCACCGCCATCGGCGTGCTCAGGCCGAACAGCAGCGTGATCAGGCCCAGGTGCGAGATGGTCGAATACGCCAGCAGGCCCTTGAGGTCGTGCTGGAAGATGGCGTGCCAGCTGCCCACCAGCAGCGTGATCGCACCCACGCTGGTGACCAGGTAGAAGAACAGGTCGCTGCCCGCCAGCGCCGGGTGCAGGCGCGCCAGCAGGAACACGCCGGCCTTCACCATCGTCGCCGAGTGCAGGTAGGCCGACACCGGCGTCGGCGCCGCCATCGCGTGCGGCAGCCAGAACTGGAACGGGAACTGCGCCGATTTGGTGAACACCGCCAGCAGCACCAGCACCAGCGCGTAGGGGTAGAGCGGGCTGGCCAGGATCTGCGGGCCCGAGGCCAGCACCACGTCGAGTTCGTAGCTGCCGGCGATGCGGCCCAGCAGGATCACGCCGCCCAGCAGCGCCAGCCCGCCGGCGCCGGTGATGGCCAGCGCCATGCGGGCGCCGTCGCGCGCGTCGGCGCGGTGTTTCCAGAAGCCGATCAGCAGGAAGGAACTGAGGCTGGTGAGTTCCCAGAACACCGCCAGCAGCACCAGGTTGCCGGCCACCACCAGGCCCAGCATCGAGCCCATGAACAGCAGCAGGAAGGCCAGGAAGCGCGGCATGCTGTCGGCTTCGTCGAGGTAGTAGCGCGCGTAAATGACGATCAGCAGGCCGATCGCCAGCACCAGGCCGGCGAACATCCAGGCCAGGCCGTCGAGCCGCAGCGAAAGCTCCAGGCCGATGCCAGGCACCCAAGGCACCAGGCTCCGCACGCCGGCGCCCGACAGCACTTCGGGCGTCAGCCAGGCCAGCAGTGCGAGGCCCAGCAGCGGCGCCAGCGCGGCCAGCCACGCGGCCGCACGCCGGCGCTGGCGCGGCAGCAAGCCGACCAGCAGCGCCAGGACGAACGGGGTGGCCAGCAGTGCCTCGAGCATCGCGTTCCTTGCCGTGCCGCGATCCTGCGGCCTGTGGCCGGGGCGGCGGTGGGGTTGTCGTCTGCACGACGATGATGCCCGCAGTCTAACCCAGGCGTTAATTTTCCCGCCGTGAAACGCCGGCGCTATGCTCGGCCAATGGATGACGGGGGCGGGGATCCGCGCGGCTGGCTGGTGTTCGGGCTCACGGGGCTCGTGGGCGAATGCCTGCGCGACGCCTGGCGACCCGACGACCCGCCGCTCATCGCCGTGTCGCGCCACCCGCAGGCCGATGCCGCGCGGCTGCGCTGGCTGGCCGGCGCCTTGCCGGACATGGCCGATCCGCCGTTCGCGCCCGCCGCGGTGGTGAGCCTGGGGCCGCTGGACGCCTTCGCCGCCTGGTTTGCGCGCTCGTCCCTGGCGCCGGCGCGCGTGGTGGCGCTGGGCTCCACCAGCGTGCATGCCAAGGCCGCTTCGCCCGACGCCGGCGAACGCGCCGTGGCGGCCGCGCTGGCGGCGGCCGAGTCGCAGCTGGCCACGGCCTGCGCCGCCCGCGGCAGTGAGTTGACCGTGCTCAGGCCCACGCTCATCTACGGGCGTGGCCACGACCGCAATCTTTCGCAACTCGTGGCTTTCGCGCGGCGCTGGCGACTGCTGCCGCTGCCGCGCGGCGCGCGCGGCCTGCGCCAGCCGGTGCATGCCGACGACGTGGCCGGCGCCGTGCTGCGTGCGCTGCGGTCACCGCTGCCCGTGCCCGGCCNNCCATTTCGACCTGCCCGGCGGCGAGGCGCTGCCCTTCGACGAGATGGCCCGGCGCTGCCTGGCGGTGGCCGCGCCGGCCGCCCGCGTGCTGTCCCTGCCCGGGCCGGTGTTCCGCCTGGGGGCGACCCTGTCGGGGCGTTCGGCGGCGCCCGGCGAGGGCGTGCTGGCCCGCCTGGGGCAAGACCAGGCCTACGATGCCGGACCGCTGGAGGCCGCGCTGGGACTGCGTTCCAGGCCTTTCCGCCCGACCGCGGCGGACCTCGGTGGCGCTGCTGCACCGCAGCAGGAATAGCGTGACGGACGCCACCATACGCAACAGCATTGCCATTTCCTAACGAACAATTAATATGCCTAGAGGAAATGCTCTAGAGTCTGGGGGGAGCCAGAGAGCCATGAGAACAGTTCCATCCGCGCCGGCCTTCGCGCCGTCGTCTTCGCCCGCCGCCCTTGGCGGTGCCCCGAATTCCGCACAGTCGATCTGAACCCGAGGAAGCACCCATGAAGAAATCGAATTCGCAGCACGGGCGGGTCGTCCGTGCCCGCCTGGCCGCCGCCGTCGCGCTTGGCCTGCTGGCCGCCCCGGCCGCGCAGGCCATCGAGTTCAGCCGCGGCGAACTCAGCGGCAGCTTCGACACCACCGTGTCGTACGGCTACTCCTGGCGCGTCGAGGACCAGGACCCGAACCTGATCGCCAAGTCGTGGTTCAACCCGCTGCTGTGCACCCAGAACGTGCCGCTCGGCGCGATCCCGGTCGGCCCGGGCCGCTGCACCAGCACCGGCGGCGTGCCGGGTTCGCCGACGCAGGCCGCCGCCGAGGGCCGCTTCTCGGCCAACCGCGACGACGGCAACCTCAAGTACGACAAGGGCGACGCCATCTCCAGCGCCTTCAAGCTCACCTCCGAGCTGAGCCTGAACTGGCGCGACTGGGGTGCGTTCATGCGCGCCACCTACTTCTATGACTTCGAGAACGTCGACCGCGACGACCTGACCGAAGAAGCCAAGGACCGCATCGGCGAGCGCTTCCGCATGCTCGACGCGTTCGTGTTCAAGAACTTCGAGCTCGGCGACGAAGGCCAGCTCGGCGGCACCGTGCGCGTCGGCCGCCAGGTGGTGAGCTGGGGCGAGGGCACCTTCATCCAGAACGGCATCAACGTCATCAACCCGGTCGACCTGTCGGCGCTGCGCGTCGCCGGCGCCGAGCTGAAGGAAGCGTTCCTGCCGGTGGACATGCTGTGGGGCTCGATCAACCTGTCGGACAACGTCGCCCTCGAGGCGATGTACATGCTCGAGTTCGAGGAAATCGAAGTCGACGCCGCGGGCACCTACTTCAGCGCCAACGACTTCGCCACCCCGGGCGGCACCTACGTGATGCTGGGCTTCGGCACCACGCCGCAGCCGGTCTACAACCCCGAGAACTTCTTCGCCACCTGCTACAACGGTCCGGCCGGCTACGCCAACTCCGACCGCTTCGGCGACCTGTCGGCCATCTACGGCGCGCCCACCGCGGCGCAGATCATCGCCATCGGCTGCGGCAACGCCGTGGGCCGCCTGCCGAACCGCAACGCCCGCGACGACGGCCAGTACGGCATGGCGCTGCGCTGGTACGCCGAGAACCTCAACGAAACCGAGTTCGGCTTCTACTTCCTGAACTACCACAGCCGCGTGCCGCTGCTGTCGGGCGTGGCGGTCAGCAACCCGGTCGTGGGCGCCGCCTCGGGCCGCTTCTTCGCCGAGTACCCGGAAGACATCCAGATGTTCGGCGTGAGCTGGAACACCACGCTGCCGGGCGGCGTCGCCTGGCAGGGCGAGGTGAGCCACCGCCCGAACATGCCGCTGCAGGTCGACGACGTCGAGCTGCTGTTCGCGGCCCTGACCCCGCTCAACCCGTTCATCCCGGTGCCGGCGCTGCAGTTCAACAGCCAGCTCGGTTCCTACGCGCTGGGCCAGGAAGTGCGCGGCTGGCGCGAGCATGAAGTGAGCCAGGTGCAGATGACCTTCACCAAGGCCTTCGCGCAGGCCTTCGGCGCCGACCAGATCGCCGTGGTCGCCGAGCTCGGCGGCACCGAGGTCTGGGACCTGCCGCCGCAGTCCGAGCTGCGCTACGAGGGCGAAGGCACCGACACCGGTGGTGGCTGCGACGTCGGCGACGTGCTGGCCGCGGGCTTCCCGGGCGCCGGCGCGCTGCAGTTCGGCTGCCTGCGCAACCCGCTCACCGGCGAAGGTGGCTTCCCGACCGCGTTCTCGTGGGGCTACCGCCTCGCCGCGCGCGCCGATTACTCCAGCGCCTTCGGCACGCCCGTCACGCTGTCTCCGCGCGTCGCGTTCAACCATGACGTGAGCGGCATCACCCCGGGACCGGGTGGCAACTTCCTCGAGGGCCGCAAGTCGCTGACGCTGGGCCTGGAAGCGAACTACCTGAACCAGTGGGTGTTCGACCTGAGCTACACGCAGTTCAGCGGCGCCGAGCAGTACAACCAGATCCACGACCGCGATTTCGCGGCGTTCACCGTCAAGTATTCGTTCTGAGGCCACAGGGAGGCAGAGGATGAAAATCAACAGGAAACACGGGCTGGCGCTCATCGCCGGCGCCGCGGTACTCGCCACCGGCATGGCCCAGGCCAAGGTCAGCGCGCAGGAAGCTGCGAAGCTGGGCCAGAGCCTGACCCCGGTCGGCGCCGAGAAGGCCGGCAACGCCGCCGGCACCATCCCGGCCTGGGAGGGTGGCATCACCCGTCCGCCCGCGGGCTTCCGGGTGGGTACCTTCCACATCGATCCGTTCGCGGCCGACAAGCCGCTGTACTCGGTCACCCGCGCCAACCAGGCGCAGTACGCCAACGTGCTGACCCCGGGCCAGAAGGCGATGTTCGCCAAGTACCCGTCCTTCCGCATGGACGTGTACCCGACCCGCCGCAGCGCCTCGTTCCCGCAGCGCACCTACGACTTCACCAAGCGCAACGCGACCTCGTGCGAGCTGGTCGCCAACGGTGAAGGCGTTCGCAACTGCGCCGAGGGCATTCCGTTCCCGATCCCGCAGAACGCCTACGAGGTCATCTGGAACCACAAGCTCAAGTACAAGGGCCTGTCGGTGATCAGCTACTCGAACCAGGCGGCCCCGACGGCCAATGGCGCCTTCACGCTGACCAAGGTCCGCGAGGAGCTGCTGGGCCTGTACTACAAGCCGGGCAACACCTCCGAGAACATCAACAACATCCTGCTGTACTTCAAGCAGGAAGTGCTCGGCCCGGCGCGCCTTGCCGGCCAGGTGCTGCTGGTGCACGAGACCCTGAACGCCCAGGCCTCGCCGCGCCAGGCGTGGGTCTACAACCCGGGCCAGCGCCGCGTGCGCCGCGCCCCGAACGTGGCCTACGACAACCCGGGCACCGCCTCGGACGGCCTGCGCACCAATGACATGACCGACATGTTCAACGGCGCGATGGACCGCTTCGACTGGACCCTGGTGGGCAAGCGCGAAATGCTGGTGCCGTACAACTCGTACAAGGCGCACAGCGACAAGACCAAGGTGCGCGACCTGATCCGCCCGGGCCACCTCAACCCGGACCACATGCGCTACGAGCTGCACCGCGTGTGGGTGGTGGAGGCCAAGCTCAAGCAGGGCCAGCGCCACATCAACAGCCGCCGCACCTTCTACGTGGACGAGGACAGCTGGCAGATCCTGCTCATGGACCACTACGATGGCCAGGGCAACCTGTGGCGTTATTCGGATGCGCCGTCGGTGAACTACTACGAGGTGCCGACCTTCTGGGACACCCTCGAGACCCACCACGACCTCAAGTCGGGCCGCTACATCACCATGCTGCTCGACAACGAGGACAAGCCGCGCGACTTCGGCTACCAGAGCACCCCGGCGAACTACTCGCCGCAGAACCTGCGTACCGCGGGCGTGCGCTGATCCGCTAGTTTTGGAACCACCAGCCGCGCCCGAAAGGGCGCGGCTGCGTTAAGGGGCCCTGCGCGTGCCGGGGCCAGGCAGGAGGACGCAATGCCCAACACCCCCATCCATCGCACGCGCCTCGCCGCAGCCCTGCTGCTGGCGCTGGCGTTGCCCTTCGCCCTGCAGGCGCAGGACGGGTCCACCGACCCGGCCGCCGCCGAAGGCGACACCACCGAATCCCAGGCCACGGACGACGCGTCCCTGGCCGAACCCGCGGCCGACGCCGCGGCCGTGGACGAGGCGCCGCCAGCGGAAACCACCGCCGCGCCGGCCGCCACCGACCCGGCCCTGCTCGACGCCGAAATGATGCCGCGCGCCAGCCGTTCTCTGCTGCTCGACGTGGTGCGCACCCAGGCGGGTTATTTCGCCGTCGGCGAGCGCGGCCACGTGCTGTCCTCCGAGGACGGCCAGGTCTGGACGCAGGCGCCGGTGCCCACGCGCTCCACCCTCACGTCCATCGCCACCGCCAACGGCGTGCTCTGGGCCGCCGGCCACGATGGCGTGATCGTGCACTCCACCGACGGCGGCCAGACCTGGACCCGCCGCCGCGCCGCGCCCTGGACCCTGGACACCATGGATCCCACCGAAGGCGTGCCGGTGATGGACGTGCTGTTCGTCGACGGCATGAACGGCTTCGCCGTCGGTGCCTACAGCCTGATGCTGGCCACCACCGACGGCGGCGTCACCTGGGAGCCGCGCAGCATCATCGACCACGGCGACGCGGCCGCGGCCGACGCCGAGGCCGCCAAGGTCGCGCTGAAGGAATTCAAGAAGCAGGGCCTGGACATCAAGCTCGGCGCCAAGGTTTCCAAGGCCGAGGTGAAAAAGAACGAAGTGCACCTGACCTACAACGACGGCAAGGCCGACCACGAACTCGTGGTGGACAAGCTGCTGGTCGCGGTGGGCCGCAAGGCGGCGTCCAAGGGCCTGCTGGCCGAGGGCACCGGCGTGCAGCTGAACGAGCGCGGCCAGATTGTCGTGGACGACCACTGCGCCACCGGCGTCGAGGGCGTCTGGGCGGTGGGCGACTGCGTGCGCGGCCCGATGCTGGCCCACAAGGGCTTCGAAGAAGGCATCGCGGTGGCCGAGCTCATCGCCGGCCTGCCGGGCCACGTCAACTTCGACACCATCCCCTGGGTCATCTACACCGAGCCGGAGATCGCCTGGGTCGGCAAGACCGAGCAGCAGCTCAAGGCCGAGGGCACCCCGTACAAGACCGGCAGCTTCCCGTTCGCCGCCGTCGGCCGCGCCGTGGCCATGGGCGAGCCGGCCGGCTTCGTCAAGGTGATCGCGCACGAGGAAACCGACCGCATCCTGGGCATGCACCTGGTCGGCGTGAACGTGTCCGAGCTGGTGCACGAAGGCGTGCTGGCCATGGAATTCCACGGTTCCGCCGAGGACCTGGCGCGCATCTGCCACGCTCACCCGACGCTGTCGGAGGCCATCCACGACGCCGCCATGGCGGTGGACAAGCGCGCTATCCACAAAGCCAACTGATTGCTTGGTGTACCCTTCCGAGAGGCGCCCCCGGGCGCCTCTCGGCGTTTCAAGCGCCGCCGCGCAAGGAGACCCCGCCATGAGCATCCCCGCCACGTTCCGCGCCTTCCGCATCCATCATTCCGACGGCCACCGCGCTGGCATCGAAGCGGTTTCGCTCGACGACCTGTCGCCCGGCGAAGTGGTGGTGCGCGCCGAATGGTCGAGCGTGAACTACAAGGACGCGCTCGCCGGCACCGGCGAAGGCAAGATCCTGCGCCGCTTCCCGCTGGTGGGCGGCATCGACGTGGCCGGCCACGTGGTGGCCTCCACCGACCCGCGTTTCCGCGAAGGCGACCCGGTGCTGTGCACCGGCTCGGGCCTGTCGGAAACCCGCGACGGCGGCTATTCGGAATACGTGCGCCTGCAGGCGGACTGGACCATCCCCCTGCCCGCCGGCCTCGGACTGCGCGAGGCCATGGTGCTGGGCACCGCCGGCTTCACCGCCGGCCTGTCGCTGCTGCGCATGGAGCAGAACGTCCAGACGCCCGCCATGGGCCCGGTGGTGGNNTGGTCACCGGCGCCACCGGCGGCGTCAGCATGCTCGCCATCGACATCCTCACCCGCGCCGGCTACGAGGCCCACGCCATCACCGGCAAGTTCGAACACCTCGATTTCCTCACCCGGCTCGGCGCCCGCCAGGTGATCAACCGCAAGGACATGCACTGGGGCCCGCGCCCGCTGGAAACGGCCATCTGGGCCGGCGCCATCGACAGCGTCGGCGGCGACACCCTGGCCGGCCTGACCCGGGTCANNCCACGCGCTCCACACGACGGTGATGCCCTTCATCATCCGCGGCGTGTCGTTGCTGGGCATCGCCTCGGCCGGCACCGCCCGCGCCCAGCGCGACCAGGTCTGGGAGCGCCTGGCCGGCCCCTGGAAGCCGGCCCACCTGGACGCCATCTGCACCCGCGAAACCACGCTCGACGAGCTCCCCCAGGTCTTCCCGACCATGCTCGCCGGCGGGTCCTTCGGACGAACGGTCGTTCGTCTCTGACCCGGCTTGCACCCTTACCGCCCCCCCGGCATACAATCACCTACCCGTTGGAGGCCCATTCATGGCACGCATCCTGATCGTCGATGATTCCCCGTCCCAGCTGATGGGCATGAAGCGCATTGTTGAAAAGCTGGGCCACGAGGCCCTGACCGCCGAAGACGGCGCCGCCGGCGTCGAAATGGCCAAGGCCAACGTGCCCGACCTGATCCTGATGGACGTGGTCATGCCGAACCTCAACGGCTTCCAGGCCACCCGCGCGATTTCCAAGGAAGCCGCCACGGCCCACATCCCCATCGTCCTGGTGACCACCAAGGACCAGGAGACCGACAAGGTCTGGGGCATGCGCCAGGGCGCCAAGGCCTACATCACCAAGCCGTTCAACGAAAACCAGCTCATCGAGGTCATCAACAGCCTGCTCGCCGGCGGTTGATTGAAGGGCTTGTTTTTGGCCACGGATTTACACGGATAAGAGCGGATTAAGGCTGGAAGACGATTTCAGTGGATTCGCCAGAAGAAAGGGCCCCATCGGGGCCCTTTCCTTTTCATCAGATCCCGCTTTTGCCCTATCCGCTCCTATCCGTGTAAATCCGTGGCCAAAACCGCTCTTCAGGCTTTCCGCGGATCGAAGTCGAAAGCCTCGGCCATCTGCTGGTAGAGCGCCTTCTGGGCCTCGGTGGCGGCCTTGGGCGCGCGCACTTCGATCTCGACGATCTGGTCGCCCGCCGCCGGTTTACCCGGCAAGCCGCGGCCGCGCAGGCGCAGTTTGCGGCCGGTGTCGGAATCGGCCGGCACGCGCAGTTCCACCGCGCCGCCCAGCGTGGGCACGCTCACCGTGGCGCCCAGCGCCGCCTGCCAGGGCGCCAGCGGCAGCGTGTAGAGCACGTTGCGGCCGTCCACTTCGAATTCGCCGTGCGGGCGGTAGTCGATCTCGAGCTTGAGGTCGGCGCCACGCTGGCCCTGCCCGGCCAGGCGAATGACCTGGCCCGGCTGGATTCCAGCGGGGATGTTCACCTCGAGCTTGCGGCCGTCCACTTCGATGCGCTGCTTGCCGCCGGCATAGGCCAGCTCCAGCGGGATGGCCAGCTTGGCGCGGGTGTCGCCCGGCGGCTCGGGCCGGCCGCGGCCGGGACCACGCCCGCCGAACAGGGATTCGAAGAAATCGCTGAAACCACCGCCGCCGAAATCCTGCTCGAAGCGGAAGCCATTGCCGCCGAACCCACCGGCACCGAAATCCGGCGGCGGCCGGAATTCCTCGCCGGGCCGGTAGCCCTGGGCCTTGAGCTGGTCGTAGGCGGCGCGCTTCTCCTTGTCGCGCAGCACCTCGTAGGCCTCGTTGATGGCCTTGAAGCGCTCCTCGGCGCCCTTCTCCTTGCTCACGTCCGGGTGGTACTTGCGCGCAAGCCGGCGGTAGGCGGTCTTGATCTCCGCCTCGCCGGCCGTCGGTTCGACGCCCAGGGTGTCGTAGTAGTCCTTGAACTGCATCGTTTGCCCTTGGAAGAAGAAAGACCCACGGGACGCACCCGCGGGCCCAGTCTACGCGCGGGGACCGCGGCCCGGCACCCGGGCCGCGGCCCGAAACCCGGTCAACCCACCTGGATGCGGCGCGGGGTGGTCTCAGGGCGCTTGGGGATGATGATCTCGAGCACGCCATGCTTGCCGGTGGCGGTGATGCCCTCCGGGTTGGCGCTGTCGGGCAGCGCGAAGCGGCGGTAGAACACGCCGTGCGCGCGCTCGATGCGCGAATAGCGGTCGCCCTCGGTCACCGACTCGGTCTTGCGCTCGCCCTTGATCGAAAGGATGCCCTTGTCCATCTGCACCTCGATCTCGTTGGGGTNNGGGGTCCACGCCCGGCAGGTCGGCCTGGATCAG
This sequence comes from Arenimonas sp., assembly GCA_003497545.1. Taxonomy (GTDB): domain Bacteria; phylum Pseudomonadota; class Gammaproteobacteria; order Xanthomonadales; family Xanthomonadaceae; genus Arenimonas. The sequence continues at coordinate 11,911 of DNNT01000071.1, forward strand.
GAAGCGGTCGGCTTCCTCCTTGACGTCCACGCGCGGCATCCACTGGCTGGTGACCACGCTGGAGGCGTCGGCGTCGTCGGCGTTGAAGAACTTGTCGAACACCTGCTTGATCTCCTCCTGCAGGGCTCGCGGGTGGTTGGCGTTGTAGCGGATCAGGCTCATGTCTGGTTCTCCGTGGCATCGGCGGCGCGGTGGCCGCCATGCCGGGGAAATAGGGTCGCCCGGCCGGCCTTCAAGGCCCCCACCCGGCCTTCACCGCGGGGGGTTAAACTTCCGGATTCTCCACCCCACTCCGGAGTCCACCATGACCCTCCAGGTCGGCGACAAGCTTCCCCAGGCCACCCTCAACGTGCTGCGCGACGGCGTGCAGTCCATGGACACCAGCGAGATCTTCGGCGGCAAGAAGGTGGTGATGTTCGCGGTGCCGGGCGCCTTCACCCCGACCTGCTCGGCCAAGCACATGCCGGGCTACGTGGCGAAGATGGACGAGTTCCGCAAGCGCGGCATCGAAGTGGCCTGCCTGTCGGTGAACGACGCCTTCGTGATGGGCGCCTGGGCCAAGGACCAGGACGTGCCGGCCGACCTGCTGGTGCTGGCCGACGGCAACGGCGCCTTCACCCGGGCCATGGGCCTGGAGCTCGACGCCACGGCCTTCGGCATGGGCCTGCGCGCCAAGCGTTTCGCGCTGTACGCCGAGGACGGCGTGGTGAAGCAGCTGCACGTGGAGGCGCCGGGCGAGTTCAAGGTGTCTTCCGCCGATTACGTGCTCGAGCACCTCGGCTGACTTTCGTTTTGTTTCTGGGCGTGCGCGCTGCGCACGCCAACAGCAGCTTCAAGGCAAGACGCGAAGGGAGAGCTCCGCCCAGGCGCCGGTGTCGGCCAGTGCGGTGATGCGCTGCTCGCCGGGGGTTTCGAAGGCGTGGGTCCAGGGCCGGGCGCCGAGGGTTTCGCCGGCGAGGCGGCCGTTCACCAGCCAGCGCACGCGCGCGGCCGTACCCAGGGCGCGCATGCGAAGCGTCGGGGGCGTGGTGCTGCCGGGGGCGCGGGCCAGGCGGCTGCCGTTGGCGGGGCCTTCGATGCGCAGGGATTCCACGGCGGCCAGGGCGTCGGGCGTGCAGTCGGGCGCGAGCGCGGGGATGGCCGAGGCGCGACGCTCCTGCGCCGGCAGCCACGGGTAGGCCAGGCTGGGCCAGCGCGCGATGTCCACGCGCTGGCGCGCGTGCCGGGCCGTGCAGGCGGCCGAGAGGCGTTGTCCACTGCGCGCATCCACGTCCAGCGACAATTTTCCGGCGCTCCACAGCCGCGCCTCGCGCTCCGGCAGCGTAGGCGGCAGTTGTCCCGCCAGCACGAACGCATCGCGGCGACGATGGCAGAGGCCCGGCGCGGCGGGGTCCGGCGGCAGCCCGAGCGGCCAGCAGATCTCGCGCTTTTCCACCGAGGCCGGCATGGCCGGGCGCGCCGTGTCGCCCACCGCGCGCGGCAGGCTGTCCACCACTTCGAACAGCAGCGGCAGCGCGGTGATGGCGCCGTACTGTCCGGGCAGCGGCGTGCCGTCGGGGCGGCCCACCCACACGCCCACCGTGAACCGCGCCGTGCCGCCGATCGCCCAGGCGTCGCGGAAGCCGAAGCTGGTGCCGGTTTTCCAGGCCACGCGCTGGCGGCGGCTGGTGTCCACCAGGCCTTCGCGCTGGCCGGGGCGGCCGTGCGATTCGAGGACTTCGCGCACGATCCAGGCCGCGCCCGGCGACAGCAGGCGGCGCTCCTGCAGTGGCGCGTCGGGCGTGTAGCGCACCTGGCCGGCCAGGCCGCCGCGGTTGAGCGCGGCGTAGGCGCCCACCAGTTCCTCCAGGCGCGTGCCGGTGCCGCCGAGGATGATCGACAGGTTCGGGCGGGCGCCGCGCGGCAGCTGCAGGTCCAGGCCCGCGTGCGCGAGCCGCGCGGTGAAGCGTTCCGGGCCGATGTGGTCGAGCAGGTCCACGGCCGACACGTTCAACGACAGGCGCAGCGCCTCGGCCACCGACACCGGCCCGTTGAAGGCCGGGTCGAAGTTCACCGGGCGGTAGTCGCCGAAGGCCTGCGGCGCGTCCACCAGCAGGCTTTCCGAATGCACCAGGCCGTCGTCCAGCGCCAAGCCGTAGAGGAACGGCTTGAGCGTGGAGCCGGGCGAACGCACCGCGCGCACCATGTCCACGTGGCCGAGCCGGCGGGCGTCGCCGAAGGCCAGCGAGCCGACGTAGGCGCGCGCTTGCAGCGTGGCGTTGTCCACCACCAGCAGCGCCGCCGAGCTGCGTTCGGGCAGCTGGGCGAAATACGCCGCGAGCCGGGCTTCCAGCGTGCGCTGCAGGTTGGCGTCGAGCGTGCTGGTGATGCGCGCCTGGCCCGGGAACGCGGCGCGCAGGCGCTGGGCCAGCAGCGCGGCCGACACCGGTGGCTGCAGGCGGCGCGACACCACCGGTTCGATGCGCGCCGCGGCGACGTCCTCGTCGCGCCAGGTGCCCTGCCCGGCCAGCCGCGCCAGCACCTTGTCGCGCGCGGCGCGCGCGGCCTCCGGGTGGCGGTCGGGGCGCAGGCGGCTGGGTGCCTGCGGCAGCACCGCCAGCAGCGCCGCTTCGGCTTGCGACAGCTCGCGGGCGGGTTTGCCGAGATAAGCCCAACTGGCGGCCTCCACGCCCTCCACGGTGCCGCCGAAGGGCGCNNCCGCCACTCCAGCTGCAGCGCGCGCAGCGACTGGCGCAGTTTGCCGCCGGCGCTGCGCGGCTGCGGGTCGAGGATGCGCGCCACCTGCATGGTGAGCGTGGAGCCGCCAGACACCACACGCCCGTTCACCGCCCATTGCCAGGCGGCGCGCGCCAGCGCCAGCGGGTTCACGCCGGGGTGGCGGTGGAACCAGCGGTCTTCGTAACCCAGCAGCGCCTCGAGGTAATACGGCGACACCTGCCCGGGCGTGACCGGGTAGCGCCACACGCCGTCGCGGTCGGCGAAGGCGCGCAGCGGCGTGCCGTCGGCGGCCAGCACCACGGTGGCACCGCCCGCGCCGGGCAGCGGCGGCGGAAACAGGCGGTCGAGCGCGAACAGCGCCACCAGCGCGAACGCCAGGCCCGCGGCCCAACGCCGCCAGCGTGGGCCGCGGCGCGCCCCCTTGCGCCGCCGCGGCTGGGCCGGGAACGGCCCGTGGCCGCCGCGCACCGGGCCGCCCTCAGGGCTCGGACACGGTGACCGTCGCCGGCACCGCGCGGCCCACGCCGCGCAGCTCCGGCCGGTACATGTCCTCGACCTGCGGCGGCGGCACCACGTAGGTGCCCGGCGTCACCGCGCGCACCAGGTAGAACAGCTGCGCGGCCTGGCCGGGATAGAGCTTGAGCGCGGCCACGTAGCGGTCGTCGCGGTATTCCTCGTGCGCCAGTTCGGCGGCACCGCTGCGCTCGGACAGCGCGATGCCCTCGATGCTCACGTCGGCCCACTGGTCCGGGTCGGTGAGGTTGAGGTTCTCGATCTCCAGGCCCGCGGGCAGGCGGTCCACCAGCAGCGCGTCGGGCATGGATTCCTTCGCTTCGATGCGCAACGCGGCCACAAGCACCTGCCCCTCGCGCAGCGGCCCCGGCTTCCAGGGCGTGCCGTCGGGGTTGAACCAGCTGCGCTTGACGCTGATGGCGCTGTCGTCGAAAGCCGGCGGCGTGCGCGGGATGCCGGCCACGTCGACGGTGGCGAACACCGGCGCCTCGGCCTCGGGCACGAAGCGCACGCCGGCAGCGAGGTCGCCCATGCCGAGCTCGCGGCCGGCGAGGCGGTCCGGCGTGAGCGTCGTGGTTTCAGTGCCCACCGTCAGCCGGCCGGCGAAGGTACGGCTGCCGTCCAGCGCCAGCGCGCGGCCCAGGCGGGCGAGCGCGATCTGCTCCTGCGTGCTGTACCAGGCGTACTTTTCGGCGCCGCGCGCCTGCAGCGAACGCGAGAGCGCCAGCAGGCGTTCGTCCTGGCCGGGCACCTTGCGCCCGTTCTCGCGCAGCAGGGCCAGCACCAGCGCGTCGGCGCCCTGCCCGGCCGCCGCGGCGGTGTCGAGGTTCGAATAGCGCAGCTCGCCGGTGAAGGCCGGCTCGTACTCGGCCAGGCGCTGGCCGTCGCGTTCGCGCGAGGAAACAAACGCCAGCTCGAAGCGCGGGTGCGCCGCCACCAGCTTGATCAGCTCGGCGCCCACGTAGCCACGCGCGCCAATCAAACCGAGCGAAATGCGATCAGCCATGGCCGCCACCGTGTTCAAGCTTGAAGTCCAGGTTGCGCCGCACCACCGGCCATTCGCTGTCCAGGATGGAATACACGGCCGTGTCGCGCAGGTGACCGTCGGGCATGCGCATTTGCCGGCGCAGGATGCCGTCGAAGTGCGCGCCCAGGCGTTCGATGGCGGCGCGGGAGCGGTGGTTCATCACGTGCGTGCGAAGTTCCACCACGGAGCAGCCCATGGCGTCGAAGGCGTGGCCTAGCAGCAGGCGCTTGGCCTCGGTGTTGAGCGCCGTGCGCTGCACCCGCGCCGAATACCACGTGTATCCAATTTCCAGGCTGGGCACCACCGGGTCCATGCGGAAGAAGCGCGTGCTGCCCACCGGCTCGCCGCTGGCGTCGCGCACCAGGAAGGGCATGGCGGTGCCCGCCTCGCGGTCGGCGATGGCCCGGGCCAGGTAGGCCCACACGGTTTCCGGGCCGGGCACCGAGGTGTACCAGAGGTTCCACAGCTCGCCGTCGCTGGCCGCGGCCAGCAGGTCTTCGGCGTGGTGCGTCTGCAGCGGCTCGAGGGTCACATGCATGCCTTCGAGGATCGGCGGAATGGTCCAGTGCAGGCTTTGCATGGTCAGCCCTTGAGCGTGGCCGGGCGGGCCAGGCAGTGGTCGACGGCGAAGCGGATCTGGTCCCAGCCTTCCAGGCCGTACCAGAACACGTTCCACTTCTCGCCCTTTAGGCAGCCGTCGGATTCGTCGAAATAGAAGTCGTTCACCGGGTTGCCGTTGCGGGCGCGCCAGAACAGCTGCGGCGTTTCCGCGCGCATCACCTGCCAGGCGGCGCGGCCCAGGCCTTCGCCCTGGGCGTCGTCGCTGACGGCGAACTTGTCGAGGTGCGGGATGCCGTTTTCCTCGGTGATGATGAGCGCGGCGCGGTAGTGTTCGCTCACGTAGGCCTTGAGCAGCTTGGTGCGCTCGAAATAGTCCGGCGCCAGCTTGCGGCCGAAGCCCGACTCCACCAGCGCCTTGAGCCGCTTGAGGTCGAGCTTCTTCCAGCTGGTGACCTTGCGCACCTGCTCGCCGCGCCGCACCAGGGTGCCGGAACCGCGGTGGGTGAACAGCTCCTTGGCCAGCTGGTCGGGCCGGGTGATGGACACCGACGATGACGGCGGCAGCTGCATCAGCAGGTCGTGGATCTGCTCGATCTTCACCTTCATGCCCGAATGCAGCCAGGGCTGGGCCATCAGGCCTTCGTATTCGGTGCTGAGGTTGATGGAGTCGATGACGCTGCCCTCGCCGTCCAGCAGGCCACCGGTGCCGGTGAGGAAGATGATCTTGTAGGGCTGCAGGGTCTTGACCAGCTCGTTCGCGGCCCAGTCGGCGTTGACGTTGAGGATCTGGCCGCCGGCGGTTTCGCCCAGCGAGGCGATGACCGGGATCGAGCCGACCTTGATGGCGGCCTGGATGGCGGCGGTGTGCACCTGCTCCACCTTGCCCACCAGCCCGTACTTGCGCTTGCCCAGGAAATCGCACTCGAACACGCCCGAGGTGATCGAGGTGGCGCGCACGCCCTGGGCCTGCAGCGCTTCGACCAGGCGCAGGTTTTCCTGCTGGCCCACGCGCCGCACGATGGCCAGGCCGTCGGCGTCGGTGACGCGCAGGCCGTCCACAGTCTTCTTGCTGATGCCGGCGTGCGCCATTTCCTCGTCCAGCTGCGGGCCGGCGCCGTGGATGACGATGGGCGTCAGGCCCACCTGCTGCAGGAAGGACAGCGAGGACACCAGCGCGTCCAGGTCGTCGCGCAGGATGGCGCCGCCCACCTTCACCACGGCGAAGCGCGCGGCGTCCACCTGGGAAAAGCGCTTGAGGTACTGCTGGATCTCCTTGGCGCTGGCCATGTTCGACAGCAGCCGGACGATCGTGGTGCGCATCTCGGTCACGCGGGTTGCTCCAGCAAACGGGTGTAGGTGGCGGCGGCGGCGGCGAGCTGGTCGAGTTCGACCCACTCGTCGGCGGTGTGGGCCTGGGCGATGTCGCCCGGGCCATAGACCAGGGCGGTGAGCCCGGCCAGGGAGAACAGCGAGGCTTCGGTCCAGAAATCCACGGCGTTGCCGATGGGCAGGCCCAGGGCGTCGGCCAGGTCGCGCGCGGCGAGGCGCTTGTCCTCGGCTTGGGCGATGTCACCGGCCGGCAGCGAGGGGCCGCGGAAGGTTTCTTCGTAATGCGCCAGCGCGGCCGGGTCGGCCAGGCCGCGGAAGTGCGCGTGCATGGCGTCGAGGTCCATCGACGGCAGCGGGCGGAAGCCGAAGCGCAGCTCGGCCGAGGGCGCGATCATGTTCGCCTTGATGCCGCCCTCGATGCGGCCGATGTTGAAGCGCAGGCCGGTGAGCCCGCCGAAGCGCGCGTGCGACTGCGCCTGGGCATGGTCGAGCGCCTTGGTGCCCCAGCGCATGGCCTGGTGCACGGCGCTGAGGTCGAAGGCATTCGCGCCCGAGGCGTGGCCGGCCTGGCCCTGGAAGCGCATCAGCACCGAACTGATGCCGCGGTGGGCCAGCACGGCCTCGCAGCGGGTGGGCTCGGCGACGATGGCCTCGTCGAAGCCGTGGTCGCCGGCCAGGAAGGCGGCGATGCAGCGCGCGTCGTTGGCTTCTTCGTCGCTGCTGAACAGGAATGCGGCATCGCCCGTGGTGCGCTGCGCCGCCGCCACCAGGCCCGCGGCGGCGCCCTTGATGTCGCAGGCGCCGAGGCCAATGGCCTTGCCGCCTTCGATGCGCAGCACGTGCGGGTCGGCGCTCCAGTTCGGCGACGACGGCACGGTGTCGAGGTGCACGTTGAACACGCGCTTCGGGCTGCCGCGCACGGCCAGCATCGACACCGCGCCCGCGCCGTGGTCGGTCACCCGCACGGTGAAGCCCGGCAGCTGCGCGCGCAGGTAGTCGAAGATGCCGCCGGTGCCGATGGCACGCGGCGGGTTGCGGGTGTCGAAGGACACCAGCGCCTCGAGGTGGCGCAGGACGTCCGGAAGCAGCGTGTCGGTCATCGTCAGCCCTTGGCGTTGATTTCGGCCCAGAGCGTGCTGGACATGCCGTACAGGCGGATGAAGCCTTCGGCCTCGGCCACGCCCCAGTCGGCCGACTGCGCGTAGGTGGCGCCCTTGGCGTTGAGCAGGTGCGGCGAACGCACGGCCACGGCGTCCACGCGGCCGCCCTGGGTTTCCAGCACCACCTCGCCGTTCACGCAGGCCTGGCTGGAGGCGAGGAAGGCCTCGAGGTCGGTCTTGAGCGGGTCGTTGTAGAAGCCTTCGTACACCAGTTCCACCCACTTGCGCGCCACTTCGGGCTTGAAGCGGTTCTGGTGCTTGGTGAGCACGGCTTCCTCGAGCGCACGGTGTGCGGTAAGCAGCGCCGCCAGGCCCGGAGCCTCGAAGATGATGCGGCCCTTGAGGCCGATGGTGGTGTCGCCGGTGTACAGGCCGCGGCCCACGCCGTACTTCGCGAACAGGCCGTTGAGCTTGGCCAGCAGCGCGGCGCCGGGCATCACCACGCCGTCGAGCGCCACGGCTTCGCCCTGCTTGAAGGTGAGGGCCACGCGCAGCGGCTGCGCCGGCCATTCGGCGCGCGGCGCGCACCAGCCGCGGGCGCCCTCGCCCGGGGCTTCCCAGCGGTCGATTTCGCCGCCGGACATGGTCAGGCCGAGCAGGTTTTCGTTGATGGTGTAGCTCTTCTGCTTGGCGCGCACTTCGAAGCCGCGCTCTTCCAGGTAGGCCTGCTCGTAGGCGCGGGTCTGGGTGTGTTCCTTCTGGATCTCGCGGATCGGCGCGATGATCTGGTAGTCGCCCAGCGCCTTCACGGCCAGGTCGAAGCGGACCTGGTCGTTGCCCNNCAGCGGGTACTGGCCCTGGTACCCCTCGCCCGCCATCACGAACGGCCTCACGAAGCCGTCCCAGATGGCCGGGCCGCCTTCCACGGTGACGTGGCTGGCCGCGCCCAGCTCGGCCGCGCGGGCTTCGATGTAGGCGCGCTCTTCCGCATCCACGCCGCCGGTGTCGGCGAACACGGTGTGCACGGCCCAGCCGCGCTCCTTCAGCCAGGGAATGCAGAAGCTGGTGTCGAGGCCGCCGGAGAAGGCGAGGACGATGTTCTTGTCGGTCATGGGGTCGGTTCCAGGCGGTTATTGGTTGGCAAGGGCGGCCATCACGGCCTTCTGCACATGCAAGCGGTTCTCGGCTTCCTCGATGGCGATGCACGCCGGCGAATCCATCACGGCGTCGGTGGCCTTCACGTTGCGGCGCAGCGGCAGGCAGTGGCTGAAGACGCCGTTGTTGGTGAGCGCCATCTTGGCTTCGTCCACGATGAAGTGCTTGTGCGCGTCGCGGATGGGCTTCTCCTGCTCCCAGCGGCCGAAGTAAGGAATCGCGCCCCAGCTCTTGGCGTAAACCACGTCGGCGCCGGTGTAGGCGTCGGTGATGTCGTGGCTCATGCGGAAGGAACCGCCCGATTCGGCCACGTTGTCGCGCGCCCAGCCCAGGTAACGCTCGTCGAGCGCGTACTCCGGCGTCGGGCACAGCAGGGTCACGTCCATGCCCAGGCGCGTGGCGATGGTGAGCGCCGAATTGGCCACGGCGGTGTTGAGCGGCTTCGGGTGGTAGGTCCAGGTGAGCACGAACTTCTTGCCGCGCAGGTCACTGGTGCCGAAGTGCTCCTGCAGCGCCAACGCGTGCGCCAGCTCCTGGCAGGGGTGGGTGATGGTTTCGAGGTTGATCACCGGCACGGTCGAATACTTCGCGAAAGCGCGCAGCACCTTGTCCTCGCGGTCCTCGGCCCAGTCCTGGAACTTCGGGAAGGCGCGCACGGCCACCAGGTCGACGTAACGCGACAGCACCCGCGCCACCTCGGCGATGTGCTCCTCGGCTTCGCCGTCCATCACCGTGCCCACGCCGAACTCGATGGGCCAGGCGTCCTTGCCGGGCTGCAGGACCACGGCGTGGCCGCCCAGCTGGAAGGCGCCGAGCTCGAAGCTGGTGCGGGTGCGCAGCGAGGGGTTGAAGAACACCAGCGCGATGGACTTGCCCTTGAGCTGGTCGCCGGCCTTGCTGCGCTTGAACGCGGCGGCCTGGGCCAGCACGGCGTCAAGCTCGGCGCGGGACCAGTCCTGGGTGTTGAGGAAGTGCTTCATCGCGGGATCCTGAGGGGAAAGGGGAAATCGAAAACAAAAAAGCCCAGCACGAGGCTGGGCTTTTTCCGGTGAACGAGCGACGGCGTCCGGTTACCCAGCGGAGTTGTGGGGTTCCGGTCGGCGCGCGCGCGAAGTCATGCCCGCCGCCATGTAGGCGGAGCTCAGGACGTCGGCGGCGGAAGCGCACAGGTTCATGGGGTCGGGAGTATGCCGGCCGGGGAGCCCGGCCGCAAGCTCAGCGGACGGCCGCCGAGGGCGTGTCGGGGGTCACCGAGACCCGGACCCGCAGGCGGTTGCCCGGGTCGTACGGCAGGCGGGACATGTACTTGTCGCCCTTGTACATGTATTCCACGTCGTAGCCGACCACCTGGCGCTCCTCCCGCTCGACTTCGACGATGCGGCAGCCGCGGGCTTCGGCCTCGGCCTTGTTGCGGGCCACGTTGTTGCCGATCATGCCGCCGGCGACCGCGCCGGCCACGGTGGCGGCCTTGCGGCCGTCGCCCTTGCCCACCTGGTTGCCCAGGGCCGCGCCGACGATGGCGCCGATGACGGTGCCGTTGGTAGTGCGACGGGAGTCACGGTATTCGACCGTGTCCTCGCAACGCTCCTCGGGGGTGCGGGTGCGGACGACCTCGACCACTTCCTCCGCGCGCAGCACCTGGGCGTAGCCGTAGCTCACGTTTTCAGGCACCGACTGGGCGTATTCGTCGTAGCCGGCGTCTTCGTACGGGTCGGATTCGTACTGCGCGAAGGCCGGGGCCGAAGCCAGGACCAGCAGGGGCAGGACGCGGGTGGCGAAGCTCATGGTTCGTTCTCCGGGCAGACGCTGGAATTCAAGCACCGGACTGCTGAACCCTGGCCTAAGATTTTCGTTAATCACCGGCCGCGGGCTTGCTAGACTCAAGGTTTCCGCCTGCGCCGCGCCATGGAACTGCGACTCTACAACAACCTGAACCGCCAGCTGGAGGTCTTCGAGCCCCAGGACCCGAACCGGGTCACGATGTACGTCTGCGGACCCACCGTCTACAACTACGTGCACATCGGCAACGACCGCCCGCCGGTGGTGTTCGGCGTGCTGGCCGGGCTGCTGCGCCGTCGCTACGGCAAGGTGGTCTACGCCCGCAACATCACCGACGTGGACGACAAGATCAACNNGATCGAGTCGGGCCACGCCTACGCCGCCGAGGGCCACGTGCTGTTCTCGGTGGCCAGCTTCGCGGACTACGGCAAGCTCTCGCGCCGCGACCCCGAGGAAATGCTGGCCGGCGCCCGCGTCGAAGTGGCCCCGTACAAGAAGGACCCCGGCGACTTCGTGCTGTGGAAGCCCTCCCCGCCCGACCTGCCCGGCTGGCCTTCGCCCTGGGGCGTGGGCCGCCCCGGCTGGCACATCGAGTGCT
>DNNT01000057.1 GCA_003497545.1 Arenimonas sp.
CATCGGCGGCGGCGGCGCGGCCACCGCCGGCACGTGCAGCCACCACCACAGCCCGACGGCGAGGTTCATGCACGCCAGCAGCACCGCCAGTCCACGCACCATCATTGCTGTTCGCTCCCTGCCTGCGCGGCGTAAACCGCCAGGCCTTCCAGCACCAGCGCGGGCGCCAGCTCGTGTTCGATGGCCAGGGACTGCGCCAGCCGCGCGGCGCCGCCGCCACCCAGCAGCAGCGCGGGCGACTGGCCGAGCAGGCGCGTGGCCTCGCGGTGGCTGCGCTCGATGAGGCCCAGCGCCGCGCCCAGGCTGCCGCCGGCGAGCGCGTCGGCGGTGNNCGCCGCCCGCGTAGGCCAGCGCGGGGAAACGCGCGGCCAGCGCCGAGCGCATGTGTTCCGGGCCGGGCGCGATGACGCCGCCGCGGTGCTGGCCGGCGGCGTCGAGCAGGTCCACCGTGAGCGCACTGCCCGCAGACACCAGCAGCCACGGGCCGGGCCCGCGCGCGTGCGCCGCCAGCAGCGCGAGGAAGCGGTCCACGCCCAGGCGCGAGGGTTCGGCATAGGCGACGCGCACGCCGGCGCACTCGGCCAGGGTACGCACGCGCGTGGCCGGGTGGCCGCTGCGCGCCAGCGCTTCCGCCACCGTGGCGGTGAGTTCGGAGCCGGCCACCGAAGCCAGCCAGCAGCGATCACCCGCGGCCAGCTGCGACAGCCAGCGCTGCAGCGAGGGCGCGAAATCGGCGGCGCCGTGCGCCCAGGCCTGCACCTCGCCCACCGGGCCGCCCGGCGACCACGGGGCCACCTTCAGGCGGGTGTTGCCGAGGTCGAGCAGCCAGTTCATGCGGCGCGCAGGCTCGCTTCGCCTGCGTGGCACACGTGTTCGCCGGCCGCGGTGCGCAGGCGCAGCGCGCCGTCTTCGGCCAGGCCCAGCGCGATGCCTTCGACCACGCGCGGGCCTTCCTGCACGCGCACGGGCTTGCCGGCGAGCAGGTCGTGGCGGGCCCAGGCCTCGCGCCAGGGCGCCAGGCCCTCGCGTTCGAAGCGCGCCAGCATCGGCAGCAGCGCGTCCAGCAGCGCCGAGGCCACGGCCTGGCGCGAGGGCGGCTGCGGCGCGAGGCCGGCGAGGTCGCACCAGGCCTGGTCGATGCCTTCCGCGGCGGCCGGTGGCATCGCCACGTTCAGGCCCAGGCCCACGACCACGTGCAAAGGCCCGGCGGCGTCGCCGCGCAGTTCGACGAGGATGCCGCCCAGCTTGCGCGCGCCCACCAGCAGGTCGTTCGGCCACTTCAGCCCGACCTCGCGATAACCCAGTCCGTGCAGCGCCTGCACCGCCGCCACGCCGACAGCAAGGCTGAGCCCCTGCAGTGCGGCGATGCCCCCGTCGAAGCGGCGCGACAGGCTCAGGTAGACGTGCGCGGCCAGCGGCGAGGCCCAGGCACGGCCACGGCGGCCGCGGCCGGCGGTCTGGCGTTCGGCCAGCCAGGCGCGCGTGCCCTGCGCGGGCGCGGGCTGGCGCAGGGCCTCGGCATTGGTGGAATCGGTTTCGAACAGGACCTCGAGGCCCGCCAGTTCGGCGCGCGCCGCCGGCGACAGCGCGGCGGNNGGCGGACGGGCCAGCGCGTAACCGCGCCCGGGCTGCGCATCGACTTCCACGCCCGCTTCGCGCAACGCTTCGATGCGCTTCCACACCGCACTGCGGGTGATGCCCAGCGAGGCCGCGAGTTCGGCGCCGGAGGCCGGCCCCGCGCACAGCCGCGCCAGCAGCGCGCGATCGCTCACGCCCGGCCCCGGAACAGCCGCGCCCAGATCCGCACGCGCTCGAAGCGGCTCTCGGTGCCGGCGCGCAGGCGCGAAATATTGCTGCGGTGGGTGTAGGCCAGGAACACCGCCACGCCCACGGCGAACGCCAGCCGCGACGGCGGCGCGTCGGTGAGCAGCGCGAACGGCACCAGCGCCGCGCCCGCCAGGATGGTGGACAGGCCGACGTAGCCCGTGGCGGTCAGCACCAGCAGCCAGGTGCCGATCAGCACCGCCACCGACACCGGCCAGGCCACCAGCAGCGCACCCACCAGCGTGCCCGCGCCCTTGCCGCCGCGGAAACCATGGAACACCGGGTACACGTGGCCAAGGATGGCCGCCGCCGCCGCGGCATAAGGCAGCCAGGCTTCCCCGCCGCCGAAACGAAGCGCCAGCCACACCGCCAGCACGCCCTTGCCCACGTCCACCAGCACCGTGCCCAGCGCGAACTTCCAGCCCTGGGTGCGCAGCGCGTTGGTGCCGCCGGCGTTGCCGCTGCCGTGCTGGCGGATGTCGACGCCGCGAAGGCGGCCCAGCAGCAGGCTGCCCGAGAGCGAACCGAGCAGGTAGGCGACAAGCAGGAGCAGGAGCGTCATGAACGTCGGCGAAGTCATGCCGGCATTATGCGGGAGCCCCGCGGGCGGCGTCAGTCCGCGGGCTGCAGCGACACCACCAGCGCACCCGGGCCCGCATGTGCGCCCACCGCCGAGCCGGTTTCCACCAGCCAGCCCTGGGCCACGTCCAGGCGCGTGCGCAGCGCGGCCAGCAGGCGTTCGCCGTCTTCGGGCGCGTCGCAGTGGCCCACCACCAGGCGGTAACGCCGGCCCTTGGCCACGCGATTGGCGACATAGTCGGCATAACGCTCGGGCAGCCGCGACTGGCCGAACAGGCCACCGACCACGCCAAGCTTGCCGCTGTCCTTCACCTTCGCCAGCGGCGTCAGGCCCAGCCATTCGACCAGGGGTTTGGCCCAGGCCGGGATGCGGCCACCGCGCACGGCGTGGCTGATGTTGCGCGCCATGGCCCAGGTCTGGGTGAGCGGCTTGAGCCGCGCCAGTTCTTCCAGGATCTGCGCCGAGGTGGCGCCCGCCACGGCCATTTCCGCCGCGCGCATCGCCAGCAGGCCTTCGCCGCCGGACGCGTTGCCGGTGTCGAAAACGTGCGTGCGCCCCGGGCTGCAGCGCTGCGCGGCGGTTTCGGCCGACTGCAGCGTGCCCGAGACGGCGCGCGACAGGCCCACGTAAACCAGTTCGCGGTGGTGCGAGAGCAGGAATTCGAACTGCCGGCGGAAGTCGCCCGGCGGCGGCTGGCTGGTGCGCGGCAGCACCAGTTCGGTGCGCAGCTTGCGGTAGAACTCGGCGGTCGAGAGCCCCACCTTGTCGAGGTAGTCCTGGTCGCCGAAGTTCACGCGCGCCGGCACCATGTGGATGTTGAGCCGGCGCAGTTCTTCGTCGGGCAGGTCGGCGGCGCTGTCGGTGATCACCGCCACGCCGGNNGACGCCGCCGGCGGCCGTGCGCGCCTGGGCGTGCATGTCATCGGCCTTGGCGCCTTCGACGCGGCCGAAACGCCCGGCCACCTCGAACAACTGGCTGGGCTGCGCCACGTGCGCGTGCAGGCGCACGCGGGTGTGGCTGCCGGCGATCACCACGCAGGACGCGCCCAGCTCGCCCACCGCCGCGCGCAGGCCGGCGCGGTCCAGGCCTTCGCCCACCAGCAGGCATTCGCTGCACCAGCGGTGCTCGGGGTCGGCGTCGCCGAGTTCGCCGTGCGCCTCGGCGGCCTCGAGGTCGGCCGGCAGTTCGTCGGCGACGCCGGCGGCGTCCACCGCGCCCGAAGCAATGAAGTCGTGGATGCCTTCAAGCAAATCCACGAAACCCTGCGCACCGGCATCCACCACGCCGGCCTTGGCCAGCACCGGCAGCTGCGTGGGCGTGGCGGCCAACGCCTTGCGGCTGCGCTCGAGCGCCCGCGCGAACCAGCTGCCCAGGTCGTCGTCGGCACGCGTGTCCAGGCCGTCGGCGAAAGCGCTGATGACGCTGAGGATGGTGCCCTCGCGCGGCTCCGACAGCGCCTGCCTTGCCGAGGTGGCGCCCGCGCGCACGGCACGCGCCAGGGCCGCGGCTTCCAGCGCACGGGCGGTGCCCACCGCTTCCGCTACGCCGGTGAAGAACTGGGCCAGGATCGCGCCGGAATTGCCGCGCGCGCCGTCCACCGCGTCTTCGCCCACCCGCCGCAGCAGGTCGCCGGCACCCTGGGTGCGGCGGCTGAGCGCGCCGGCCAGCACGCCGCCCAAGGTGAAGCAGAGGTTGCTGCCGGTGTCGCCGTCGGGCACCGGGAACACGTTGATCTTGTTCAGCGCCTCGCGCTGCGCGATCACGCGCCGGGCGCCGGCGATGAGGGCGCGGCGGAGCGCGGGGCCGCGGATGAGCGGGCGGGGGAAAGTCAGGCTGGCGGCATTCATGTGCCGCGGGAGTCTGCCCGAACCGCGCGCCGCCGCCATGCTGCGACGCCGCAAAAGTGGCACTGGCGGNNGGCGCCGGCCCGCGTAGAATCCGATGCAACCCTTGGCCGCCCCGGCGCATCCGACAGGGTGTCCCGCACCGCAGGTGAAGCCCATGATCCGCCCAATGCTTGCCCTCAGCCTGGCCCTCGCCGCATCCGGCGCCTTCGCCGCCGAGCCGGCCCCGGTCGAGCCCGACAGCGGTCTTTGCCAGAAGGCCGAGGCCGAAGACAACAAGCAGGCCAGCGGCAAGGTCAACGAGCCGTCCGCCGGTCCGGGCGCCACCGCCCCCGTGCGGCCGCGCAGCAGTGGCGCCGCGGGCCGCAGCACCCCGCGCTGGAACACCCTGCTGCCCGGAANNGAGCGCCTGTGCGGCCTGGTGGCGCGCTACCAGGCCGGCAAGACCATCACGCCGCTGCATGGCCTGGCGCTGGACGAGGCGCAGCGCCTGCAGTTGGCTGCGCTGTCCTGCCTGCCCCTGCTCGAGTTCGGCGCCGAGGGCCTGCATGGCTGGTCGCAGGTGCTGGTCTACCCCGGCGCCTTCCGCGTGCACCGCCGCCACCACGACGAGGACACGGGCGTGGTGGACGAATGGGTGGACGAACTGGCCGGCGAAGCCTGGGAACAGGGCCCGCTGGTGCTGAGCTGGGACGACGTGCTGGCCGACCTGGCCGAGCCCGAGGCGGGCTTCCAGCTGGTGGTGCATGAAATGGCGCACAAGCTCGACGCCCTCGACGGCGCCATGGACGGCACCCCGCCCCTGCCCGCCGCCTGGCAGCGCGCCTGGGCCCGCGATTTCCAGCAGGCCTACGATGCCTTCTGCGAACGCGTGGACGCCGGCGAGGAAACGCCGATCGACGCCTATGCCGCGGAAGCGCCCGAGGAGTTCTTCGCCGTCGCCAGCGAGTACCACTTTTCTGCGCCGGCGCTGCTGGCGGAGGAAATGCCGGCGGTGGCCGGCCACCTGCAGCGCTTCTACGGCGAGTCGCCGATTCCCGCGCGTTGCGCGCGTTGAACCAGGTTCAATAAGCCGGCGGGAAACGCACGGCGAAACGCGCGCCGCCCAGTTCCGGCGCCTTGGCCACCGTGAGTTCGCCGCGGTAGGCGGCGACGATGTCCTGCACGATCGACAGGCCGATGCCGTGGCCCTGCACGCGCTCGTCGCCGCGCACGCCGCGCTGCAGCAGGCGCTCGACCTGCTCGGGCGGGATGCCCGGGCCGTCGTCGTCCACCACGAAGGACACGCCGGGGCGGCGGTTGTCCGGCGCCGGCTCCACCGTCACCGTCAGCAGCACGCGCTTGCGCGCCCACTTGAAGGCGTTTTCGACCAGGTTGCCCATCAGCTCCTGCAGGTCGCCCAATTCGCCGTGGAAACGCGCGGCCGGGTCGATCTCGAATTCGCAGAACACGCCCTTGCTGGCGTAGACCTTCTCGAGGCCGGCGACGATTTCCTCGGCGCGTGGCTCGATCTCCAGCGGCGCCGAATACAGCGCATGGCCGCTGCGGGCGGCGCGCGAGAGCTGGTAGGACACGATTTCGTTCATGCGCTGCACCTGGGCACCGACCTCGGCGCGCAGCTCTTCGTGGCTGGCGTCGGCGTCGAGGCGCGAGCGCAGCACGGCCAGCGGCGTCTTGAGGCTGTGGGCCAGGTCGGACAGCGTGTTGCGGCTGCGCTCGAGGTGGCTGCGTTCGCTCTCGATCAGGCTGTTGATCGATTCGGTGATCGATTCAAGCTCGCGCGGGTGCCGGCCCGACAGGCGCTGGCTGCGGCCCTGGCGCACGCGCGAGAGCTCGCGCTCGACGTCGCGCAGCGGCAGCAGGCTCCAGCGCAGCACCAGGATCTGCACCAGCAGCAGCAGCAGCGCGGCCATCACCAGGTAACCCCAGAGCGCGCGCCGGAACACGTTCACCTGGTCCTGGATCTGGCCGGCGTCCTCGAACACGCTGAAGGTGATCGGGTAGTCGCCCGCGCTTTCCCAGATCACGCCCATCGAATAGGCGTAGACGCTGTTCTCGAGCCCGCGCGCGTCGACGATGCGCAGCGGCCCTTCGAAACGCTTCTCGGCGGGCTTGAGGAATTCCACCGGCGGCAACGAGCGGCCCAGCGCCGACGCCGACTCCCAGCTCAGGCCTTCGCCACGCACGTTCGCGTACAGGCCGCTGCCCGGGCTCAGCAGGCGCGTGTCGGGCGGGATCTCGGGCGAAATGAAGGCGCCCGTGCGGTCGAATTCGCTTTCCTGGATGTAGGCATTGGCCAGGTTCGCCAGGCGCTCGCGCAGGGCGTTCTGGGCCGTCTGCACGAACGCGCGGTCCAGGGCGTAACCGGTGAGCCCGAGGAAGGCGACCAGCGCGACGCTGGCCGCCAGCATCTGCCGGGCCTGCAGCGACAGCGTGCGCCAACCGCGCACGCGGGTTTACTCGTCGCGCGGGATGGCGAAACGGTAGCCGCGACCGCGCACGGTCTCGATCGGCTTGATTTCGCCCTCGGGGTCGAGCTTCTTGCGCAGGCGGCCG
>DNNT01000319.1 GCA_003497545.1 Arenimonas sp.
CCCGGTGGCGCGTCACGGGCTCGGGGCCAGCGACACACGGGGAATAGGTGTCGGCGTAGCGCTGGAAGCACCACCAGCGGCAGTGCCGGCACACGTCGACGGAGATCGCGGGGTCGTGTGGGCTACTCATGGGCACCCTCCAGTTCTGCCACACGGGCCAGTGCCGCGTCGCGCTCCGCCTCGACCGCAGCCTGCCCGTCCATCGCCCCTCCGACCTGGCCGCGCAGTTGCCGAAGCTCCCACAGCCCGGCGTCGAGCATTTCGGCCAGCGTGTTCGCCGCGCCCTGCGAGGACAGGCCCGCGTCCCGCAGCGCGTGCCGCGCCTCCCGGTGGGCCTCCCGGAGTTCGGTCACGCTCAGGCCGTCTTCCTGAACGCCGTTCGGCAAGGGGCCGGCTGCGAGCTCGGCCGCATCGCGCTCGGCCGTTAGGTCCGCGGCCATGGCCTCCAGCCGCCGCACCTCCGCCTCCAGGTCCCGGACGTGGGCCCGGGTCTCGTTCAGCTCGAGCGTGCGCTGCAGGGCCAGCAGCCGCTGCCTAGAGGCTCGCCGCACTTCCTCGACCGCCTGGCCATGCTCCGGCCCCTTGGCCGCCGTGAGCCCGCTGTTCAGCGAGTCGATCATCCACGTCTGCCCCGCCGTGGCTCGCGGGCAGTCGGCGGNNCCGAGCGTGTTCAGCCAGCCGGGGTCGCAGCACACCCCGCCCCCGACCAGCGACGGGCACGTGGCGCACGCTGGCTCGGGCTCGCTGGCAGGTGCGTTGACGGGCTCTTCGCTGCGTGCGGACGCGCGCGCGACGGTGCCCCCGTAGATGCTGCCCGGGTGCGCGTCGGTCGCGCGGACGGGGACATCCGGCGCAAGCTCGCGCTCCTGGCCGCCCTGCACCGGGCCGAACGCGTTGACGGGCACGCTCCTATAGCCCCCTCCGTCAAGCGGGCCGCCGGGAAGCTCCTCACACGTCGGGCGCTGCTGGCCATCGTCCGCGCGGGTCAAGTGGATTTCGACATTGATCCACTTGAACGGNNCCTGCTCCACCGGCACGCCCATTGCCCGCAGCTCACCCGCGGTAATGCAGGTCTCGGGGTCGTACTGGTCGCTCATGTTCACTCCCTCGCCGCTCGTGGCGCGGTCTTCTCGTGCGTGCGCGCGGGCGTCAGGGGCCGAAGGGCAACCCGCTCCGTCGGCCGGCGCGGTCCCGGTAGCGCCCGGAACGTCGTGCCTGCCCGCCATTCGGGCTCGCCCGCGGCTTCGTCCAGGAGCCGGAGCGCGCGCTCCAGTGTCTCAAGACTTGTCATCGGTCGCACTATGCCTCACGGCACGCTTTAATGTCAACGGCCTCGCGGAAGAATCCGCGCGCGCCAGCGGTTGCAGGCGCTGGAACTGCAGCGGAGCACTCGCACCACACGCGCGCGCGGCGCCGCCCACGAGGCGCCGCGCGCGGCGCAGTCGGGATCGGGCTCGAGCTCTCCCTCCGGAACGACCTCGTACAGCCGCCCGGGCCCCGCGCGGCGTAGCCAGCCGCGAACAGGCGCGCATCCTCGAGGAGGGTCGTCACGTACACCCGATCTCGCCGGCCAACGCTGCCGTAGCCGTGCAAGGACGGCCCGCCATGCTCCGCCGGCGGCACGAGGTAGTCGCCGGGCCTCAGCCCCGGGACACCCCCGTGGTAGTAGCGGGGTGAAGAGTCGCGTTGCGTCTTTTCAGCCATGGGAGGGATCGTGCGGTGGCAGGCAGTACCGGGCGGGGTACTCGGCCAGGATCAGCCAGCGGGAGAACAGGAACATCGGCCGCCGGCGCCAGGGCGCCAGGTCGCCGCACAGTGCGGCCGTCGAGACAAGCTGGCAGCCCAAGAACTGCGCACGCGTCCGGCGGGGCGAAGCCGCGAACTCCAGCCACTGGGCGAGTCCGTTGGGCTCGCCCAGCATCGTGTTGTGCAGGGCCAGCCCGATCCCCAGGTCCGCCCCGATCGCCGTCTGGACTGCGTCCATCCAGGACGTCTTCACGGCCGCCCCGGCGGGCTCCGGCGGCGGTCGGCGGTCGCGAAACGGGGGCGGGTCGTGGAACCGGGCCCTCCACATTCCGGCGGTCGCGTTCATCGCCTGTCCCCCGCGACGATCAGGCTCGCCAGGGCCGACATGAACAGCGCCACACCTACCCCCAAGGGAATGCCCGAGCGGGGCAACCCGCCGAACCACGTGAGCCCGCCCGCCAGCCCGCCGGTGATGATGGCCGTCGGGATGAAGACCAGGAGAAACCGGCGCATGGACTCCAGGAGTGCGGAATCGTCGTTCACTTGGACCTCCTATTTGAGTTGGCCTTGGAGTAGCGCGGCCAGCGCCGCGTGCGTGAGCCCGTGCCTGCCGATGAACGCGGCCATGAAGCCGCTCAAGCTCCTCGGCCGCCGGAGTCTGGCCGGCTCTCCTGCCTGACTCCGCCAGCTTGAGCGCGGCCGCGCCGAGGCGGCAAGCGGACTCGGCCAGTTCGTTCCATCCCTGGGCCGGGCCTGGAACGACCGCCCGGCGGCCGTGCTCCGTGGCGAGTGCGGCCAGCACGCGCACCTCCGCCGGCACCTTGTCCGGGGGGCTGGGGAGCACGAGCACGTCCAGGTGTGACACGTCCGCCCGCCGCCCCATCTCCGCGCGGCTCTTGAGCTGCAGCCGCCCTGCAACCGCCAGGTGGACCGCATGGTCCAGGCAGACGGGGATCTCCTCGGCCAGTTCGCCTTTGATGCACACGCCCAGATCCCCCGGCCCCTGCATCCACCAGAGGGACAGGCACCCGGAGGAGGTGCACCCGGCGGCGCGGCACTCTCCGCAGTCCTGGCAGCCGAGGGGCATGCGCGTCCATTCGTTACCCATGGCAGTCCTCCTCGGCCTTGGCCATCACCGGGCACCACCTCGGCGCGTCCGCCTGCCAGTGCTCCCCGGTGAGGATGCCGCCGCGCCCGGCCGCCCGATGCGTGCACCAGTACCGGTGCCCGACCTCTGCCCCCGCGTCCGCCTCTCGGCGCCCCCACCCGCACGTGCTGCAGGGGCGCACGTGCCTGGGCATTGGGGGGCGGCCATCGAGCAACCGCCGGAGCTCGCCCGCGCGGATGCGGATCACGGCCCCCTCGGAGAACCCCGTCAGGGCCTCGCGGTCCACGTCATCTCCCGACCATGCCCAGTCGTCACCCG
>DNNT01000003.1 GCA_003497545.1 Arenimonas sp.
TCGCCGTAGCTGAAGAAGCGGTACTTCTCCCGCACGGCGTGGGCGTAGGCGGCCAGCACGCGCTCGCGCCCGGCGAAGGCGGAGACCAGCATCATCAGCGTGCTTTCCGGCAGGTGGAAATTGGTGACCAGCGCGTCCACGGTGCGGATGTGGTGGCCGGGGAAGAGGAAGATGTTGGTGTCGCCGGCGTAAGGCTTGAGCTCGCCGCCGCGCGCGGCGGTTTCCAGCGCGCGCACCACCGTGGTGCCCACCGCGATGACCCGGCCGCCGGCGGCGCGGGTGCGCGCCACCTGCTGGCACAGTTCGGCGCCCACGTTCAGCCATTCGCTGTGCATCACGTGCTCGTGGATCGACTCCACCCGCATCGGCTGGAAGGTGCCGGCGCCCACGTGCAGCGTGACATGGCCGAACTGCACGCCCTTCGCCTCCAGCGCCGCCAGCAGCGGCTGGTCGAAGTGCAGGCCGGCGGTGGGCGCGGCCACGGCGCCGGTGTGGCGCGCGAACAGGGTCTGGTAACGCTCGAGGTCGGCCTGCCCCGCCTCGCGTTGGATGTAGGGCGGCAGCGGCATGCGGCCGGCGCGCAGCAGCAGTTTTTCCAGCGGCTCGTCGGTGAGGAAGCGCAGGCGGTAGAACTCGCCCTCGCGCCCCAGCACTTCGATGGCGGTGCCTTCATCGAGCGTGATGCGGCCGCCGGGCTTGGGCGACTTGCTGGCGCCCACCTGGGCCAGCACTTCGTGGCCGCCGACCAGGCGCTNNGTGTCGTTGAACACCAGCAGGTCGCCCGCCCGCAGGTATTCGGGCAGGTCGCGCACGTGGCGGTCGGCATAGGGCGGCGCGTCGGGCGGCACCACCAGCAGGCGGCTGGCCGAGCGCTCGGCCAGGGGTTCCTGGGCGATCAGCTCGGGCGGCAGGTCGAAATGGAAGTCGGACTTCTTCAAGGCGGGCCAAACGGTTGCGGTTGGCCATTATCTCAGAGCCAGCCCTTGGCGCGGGCGGTGCGCCAGGCTTCGATGCGGTTTTCGGCGCCGAGCTTGCCGATGGCCTCGGACAGGTAGTTGCGCACGGTGCCGTGGGAAAGGTGCAGGCGCTCGGCGATGTCGGCGGTCTTCACGCCCTCGCCCGCCAGCCGCAGCACCTGGCGTTCGCGTTCGGTCAGCGGGTCCTGTTCGCCCCAGGCGGCCACGGCCAGCTGCGGGTCGATGACGCGGCCGCCGGCGTGCACCTGGCGCAGCGCGGCGGCGAGCCGGGCCGAAGGCGCGTCCTTGAGCAGGTAGCCACGCACGCCGGCGTCGAGTGCGCGGCGCAGGTAACCGGCGCGGGCGAAGGTGGTGATGATGACCACGCGCGTGGCCAGGCCGGCGTCGTGCGCCCGCAGCGCCAGGTCCAGGCCGGTCAGGTGCGGCATCTCGATGTCGGTCACCAGCAGGTCGGGCTGGTGTTCGAGCACCGCCTTCCAGGCCGCCTCGCCGTCGCCGGCCTCGGCCACGACGGCCAGGTCGGTTTCGAGCCCGAGCAGCGCGGCGAGCGCGCCGCGCACCATCGCCTGGTCCTCGGCCAGCACGATGCGGATCATGGCGCAGGGCCCTCGATAGCGGTGGGCGGCAGGCGCACCAGCAGGCGGGTGCCGCCGCCGGGCGGGCTGTCGATTTCCAGCCGGCCGCCCGCTTCGGCCAGGCGCTCCTGCATGCCGGACAGGCCATTGCCGGGGCGGACGGCGCCGCCGCGGCCATCGTCGCTGATGGCCAGGCGCACCTCGCCGTCAACGACGGAAAGCTCCACCTCGACGCGACTGGCGCCCGCATGCCGCAGCACGTTGGTCACGGCTTCGCGCACGGCCATCGCCAGCGCCGATTCGGCCGCGGGCGCCAGCGCCACCGGGGCCAGGCGCTGGTCCAGCCGCACGTCGGCCGACAGCAGGGCCAGGCGCGCCGCCGCCAGTTCGGCCTGCAGACCCGCCGCGCGGATGCCCACCACGGCCTCGCGCACCTGGGCCAGGGCCTGGCGGGCGACGCTTTCCACCTCGGCGATCTGCGTGCGCGCGGCGGCGGCGTCGCGCTCGACCAGACGGCCGGCGAGTTCGCTCTTGAGCGCGATCACCGACAGCGTATGGCCCAGCAGGTCGTGCAGGTCCCGGCCGATGCGCTCGCGCTCGGCCAGTGCGGCCAGTNNCCTGCGTGAGTCGCAGCTCGGCGTCGCGCCGGGCCTTGTCGCGCGCGAACAGCGTGCCGGCCAGCACCATCGAGGCCAGCAGCGCGGACATCAGCGACCAGCCCAACGCGTAGCCGGCGGGCATCACGAACCAGAACTGCAGCGCCAGCAGCGCGAGCAGCAGCGCGGCAATGACCACCGCGCGCCGGGCCGGATAGGCCCAGCCGCTCATTGCCGCGGCGTAAACCAGGAAGGTGTTGCCGCCCGGGTTGAAGGGCAGCAGCGCGTACCCCACCAGCGCCACCGCCAGCGGCAGCCAGGCGCGCCCGGCCGCGTCCCGGCGGTGGAACCGGAAGTGCATCGGCAGGATCCCCGCCACGGCCACCAGGCTGGCCAGCACCGCTTTCTCCTTGCCCAGCGGCGAAAAGAACAGCGGCACGAACACGAACACCAGGTAGACCAGCGTCACCCACGGGCTGTCGTGCAGGTCGACGCGCCCGGCGTGGCCGGAGGCGTTCGAACGGGCGCGCGTGGGCAGGGTTTCCATCGCCGCGAACCTTAGCGGATTTCCACGTCGTCGAGTTCGAAGACGAACGCCCCGGCGGGCGCGCCCGCTGTGACGGCGATGCCACGCAGCCGCGACAGGTCGGCGCCGGTGAAGTCCGCGAGCGGCAGCACGTGCGTGGCCCAGTCGGCGACCGTGGGCAGCGCGACCGACGCCGGCGGCGCCCCGGGCGCGCCGGAGAACACCAGCACGCTGACCGTCCTGCCGTCGCCGCGCAGTCGCAGCTGAAGCCGCCTGGCGGCGCCCGCGTCCACCGCCGACATCATCTGTTCGCCGGGGTTGAAGAAGGCGCCGGCCCAGGGCGTGGCCGCCCCCTCGCGCACCTCGCCGGCCACGGCCAGGGCACCGGCACTGCCCGCGGCGCCGCCCTGCTTCCACGCCAGGCGGACCTCGGAAGCGCCACCGGCCATGGCGTCGCTGGTGGGCAGCCACTGGCCGGCCGGACCCGCGGCGTCCTCGCGCTCGAAGTCGCCAAGCACGCCGTGCAGCGCCGGCCGAACTTCGTCGGCGACCGCGCGGCGATCGATGCGCGCGCCGTTTTTCCAGACGGCGACGATGGCGCGGGTGGCGGTGATGTCCGTGGTCGGGTCGCCTTCGACCAGCACCAGGTCGGCGCGTTGGCCGGGCGCGATGCGGCCGCGGTCGGCCAGGCCGAAGGCATCGGCGGGCGCCGAGGTGGCGGCCACCAGTGCCTCGCGCGGCGTCAGGCCGGCCGACACCAGCCAGGCCAGCTCGCCGTGCAGCGAGGCGCCATGTGCGGTGCCGGGGTTGGGCGCGTCGGTACCGGCGAGGAGGCGCACGCCGGCGGCATGCAGGCGGCGCACGCTTTCGCGCGCGTTCGCCAGCAGGTGCGGGACGGGCGGTCCGGCGTGCAGACGCGCTGCGAGCCCTTCGCGCTGTTCCGCCGCCAGCCAGGGCGACAGCCGCGC
>DNNT01000224.1 GCA_003497545.1 Arenimonas sp.
CCCCCCCGACCGCACGGTGTTCATCGAAGCCCTGCTGCCCGCCGGCGTCGCCGAGGTGGTGCACCTGGGCAGCCAGGCCGGCTTCAACCCGCGCCCCGGCCAGGCAGCCGCGCTGGAATCAGCGTTGCTCGGCCGTCGCGGCCACGTCGAATGCTGGCGCCGCGAAGACCTCCCGGAACGCTGGGCCTTCGGCAAGCACCGGCGCGTGCCGGCGGTTTATTGCCAGGCCGACACCGGCTGGCGCATCGAATCGCGCGAGCGCAAGGCCCGCAGCAAGGCGCCGCCGCATCTGGGCGCGCACGGCTTCGACCCGGCCGACCCGCGCATGCAGGCGCTGTTCCTGGCCGACGGCCCGGACATCGCCGACGCCACCACGCTGCCGGTGTTCGACAACGTGCACGTGCACCCGCTGCTGCTCGAACTGCTGGAGTTGCCGGCCATGCCGCAGACCAACGGCGACCCGGCCGTGCTGCGGCCCGCGCTCAGCGCAGGAAAGCGCTGACCGCCGCGGCGTCGAAGGGCCAGTCGAGCTCGGCGCCGGTGTCCTCGCGGCGCAGCACCGGGATGCGCGTGCCGTAGCGGGCCTGCAGGCCCAGGTCGTCGTCGATCCACAGCGGGTCGAAATCGGCCACGCCGGCTTCGGCCAGCCGCTCCCAGGCCTGGTCGCACAGGTGGCAGTCGTCGCGCTGGATGAGGGTGAGCGTGGGCATGGCGATGCGGCGGCGTACAGTCGCCCCGGCGGGCAGGGGGCATAGAATACGCGCCTGCTCCCAGGATCCGCCCGCCATGGCTGTCAGCGTCTTCGACCTCTTCAAGATCGGCATCGGCCCGTCTTCATCGCACACGGTGGGGCCGATGCGCGCCGCCGCGCGCTTCGTGAGCCACTGGCTGGAGGAAAACGGCGACCTGGCCCGCACCGCGCGCGTGCGCGCCGAGGTCTACGGCTCGCTGGCGCTCACCGGCCGCGGCCACGGCACCGACAAGGCGGTGCTGATGGGCCTGGAAGGCCACTGGCCGAACGAGATCGACCCCGACCTGATCCCGGCGGCGCTCGAACGCATCCGCGGCCAGAAGAAGATCCAGCTGCTGGGCCGGCACGAGATCGGCTTCGACGAGAAGCACGACCTGATCATGAACAAGCGGCAGAAGCTGCCCTTCCACACCAACGGCATGCGCTTCACGGCCTACGACGGCGCGGGCGAGGTGATCGCCACGCGCGACTACTACTCGGTGGGCGGCGGCTTCGTGGTGAACCAGGACGAGGCGGCGGAAGACCGCATCGTGGCCGACATGACCGAGCTGCCGCACCCGTTCCACTCGGGCGACGAGCTGCTGCGCCGCTGCACCGAAACCGGCATGAGCATCGCCGCGCTGATGTTCGCCAACGAGCGCGCCTGGCGCAGCGAGGCGGAGATCGTGGCGGGCCTGTCCGAACTCTGGAAGGCGATGCAGGACTGCACGGCGCGCGGCATCCGCGAGAAGGGCACGCTGCCCGGCGGCCTGCACGTGCTCCGCCGCGCGCCCAGCCTGCACGCCGAACTCTGCGCCAAGCCCGAAGCAGGCATGCGCGACCCGCTCACGGTGCTCGACTGGGTGAACCTGTACGCGCTGGCGGTGAACGAGGAAAACGCCGCGGGCGGGCGCGTGGTGACGGCGCCCACCAACGGCGCGGCCGGCATCATCCCGGCGGTGCTGCACTACTACGACCGCTTCTGCCCGGGCGCGAACGAACAGGGCGTGCGCGACTTCCTGCTCACCGCGGCCGCGATCGGCATCCTCTACAAGGAAAACGCCTCGATCTCGGGTGCCGAAGTGGGCTGCCAGGGCGAAGTGGGCGTGGCCTGCTCGATGGCGGCGGCGGGCCTGGTG
Source organism: Arenimonas sp. (assembly GCA_003497545.1). Lineage (GTDB taxonomy): Bacteria > Pseudomonadota > Gammaproteobacteria > Xanthomonadales > Xanthomonadaceae > Arenimonas. The sequence continues at coordinate 1,870 of DNNT01000224.1, forward strand.
GCGGCGCTGGGCGGCACGCCGGGCCAGATCGAGAACGCGGCCGAAATCGGCATGGAGCACAACCTGGGCCTGACCTGCGACCCGATCGGCGGTCTGGTGCAGATTCCCTGCATCGAGCGCAACGCGATGGGCGCCGTGAAGGCGATCAACGCCTCGCGCATGGCGCTGCGCGGCGACGGCAAGCACAAGGTGTCGCTCGACAAGGTCATCAAGACCATGCGCGACACGGGCCGCGACATGCAGGACAAGTACAAGGAAACCTCCCGCGGCGGGCTGGCGGTCAACGTCATCGAGTGCTGATTGGTTGGCTTGCCTGTTGGCAAGCAGGTCACGCGCTCGCGTGCGGTTGTTCCTCTCAGGCGTCATCGCGCACAGAGGGGTATGGCCGCCGGTTCGGTCGATACGACATCCCTGTCCATCGACTCACCGCCGTTCNNGGGCAGACCTCCCCTCTCTGCGTGCGATGACGCCCGCCGCCAACCAGCGAACACGAGCCCGTGACCTGCCTGGCAACGCCAGGCCCCGTGAGGGGGGTCACGGAAAGCCCAGGACGGGCTTGCCGGCGGAAAGCGGACGGGTAATAGTCGGGGCGAGCCTGTTCCGGACCCCGCCGTGACGTCCATGCGCCGCGCCCTGTCGCTGACTGCCGTGCTCGCGCTTGCCGGGGCGTCGGGCGGCGTGGCGGCGCTGGACCCGGACAAGTCCTTCCACCATTACGTCCGCAACAGCTGGAGCATCGAGGAAGGCCTGCCGCAGATCAGCGGCCTGGCCATCACCCAGGACCGCCAGGGTTATGTCTGGGTCGGCACCCAGGCCGGCCTGGCCCGTTTCGACGGCATCAAGTTCACCGCCTTCAACCCCGAGACCACCCCCGGGCTGCGCGGCATCTGGATCCACGACCTGCACGTGGACGCCCGCAACCGGCTCTGGATCGCCACCTACCGCGGCATCTCGGTGTACCAGGACGGCAGCTTCCGCCCCCTGCCCCTGGCCACCGGCGACCCCACGCGCGCCATCGACACCAGCGACCTCGAAGCCATGCCCTCGGGCGAACTGATGGTCGCCGCGCCCGACGGCATCTACCGCGCCAACGAAGATTCGCTCGAGCTGCTCCATCCCCTGCCCCGCCCCGCCACCGCCCTGCTCGCGCGTGGCGACGCCCTGTGGGTCGGCAGCCGCGGCCGGGTCTTCCGCATCGCCGACGGCGCCACCGAACTGCTGCCCCTGCCCGAGGGCGACGACGACACCGTCGTAACCCAGCTGCTCGACTCCCAAGGGCGGCTGTGGGCCGGCACCAGCGCCGGCCTGTTCTTCCGCGAAGGCGACCGCTGGTTGCGCTACGAAGGCGGCGAGCCGCTGGCCAGCACGCCCATCGAATCGCTGTTCGAGGACAGCGACGGCAACCTATGGGTCGGCCTGGTCGAAGACCTCGCCCGCCTGCGCGCCGGCCGCCTGGTCGAACTGGTGAAGGACGACCGTGCCGGCTCGGCCGTGCGCTCGGCCTTCGAGGATCGCGAAGGCAACCTCTGGTTCGGCAGCCAGTGGGAAGGCGTCACCCGGCTGTGGAACGGCTGGACGCGCCGCTACAGCCGCTTCGAAGGGCTGGAGGACCCCATCCTGTGGTCGGTGGCGCGCGGCCCGGCCGGCCGCCTGTGGGCCGGCACCAACAACGGCCTGGCGATCATGCGCGACGGCCGCTTCGAAACCGTGGTGGCGGGCGCCGACCTGCCGCATCCCAACGCTTACACCCTGCTGCCCGAAGAAGGCGCCACCTGGATCGGCACCCNNGGCGACCGCCTGGAAACCCCGCCCGAACTGGCGCCCATGCGCAGCGCCCAGGTCAACGGCATCGTCCGCGACCGCCGCGGCGCGCTGTGGTTCGCCACCAACCAGGGCCTGCACCGGCTCACCCGCGACGGCCTGAAGTCCTTCGGCCCGGTGCAGGGCCTGCGCGACCCGCGCACGCGCCTGCTGTACGAGACCCGCGACGGCCGGCTGCTGCTGGGCACCCAGTACGGCCTGCACGAGGTCGTGGGCGAGCGCATCGAGCCGCTGGGCCTCGACGCCGGCCTGCGCGCCGACCTCGACGTCACCGCCATCCACGAACTGCCCGACGGCCAGCTGGTGATCGGCGCGCTGTCGGAGGAAGTGTTCCTGTTCGACGGCAAGCGCTGGCAGGCGTTCTCCGACGCCCAGGGCATGCCGGTGAACTCGCCCTTCTTCATCACCCACGACACCCACGGCTACCTGTGGGTGGCCGGCATCCGCGGCGTGCACCGCGTGCTGCTCTCGGACATGTTCGACGTCGCCGCCGGCCGGCGCGAGCGCGTGCGCGGCGAGATGCTGCTCAACGAGCGCGGCGACCGGCGCGGCGGGCAGAAGGGTTACTGCTGCAACGGCGCCGGCAACGCCAAGGGCTTCATCCACGACGGCGAACTGTGGCTGCCCACCCGCGACGGCGTGGTGGCGCTGAGCACCAACGGCATCGTCAAGAACGACAAGGCCCCGCGCACGCTGATCGAACGCGTGCGGGTGGGTGAAGAATGGCGCGCGGCCGACCCTTCGGCCGACTGGAAGCTGCCGCCGGCCTCGCGCGACCTGAGCTTCGAATTCACCGTGCTCAGCTTCCAGGACCCCAAGAGCGTGGAGCTGCGCTACCGCCTGGTCGGCTACGACGCCGACTGGCGCACGCTCGAGGATCCGACCCGGCGCAGCGTGAACTACACCAACCTGCCGCCGGGCGCCTACGTGTTCGAGGCCCTGGGCTCGAACAACGGCGACACCTGGAGCCAGGCGCCGGCGCAGATAGGCTTCCGCATCCAGCCCTGGTTCCACGAGACGCCGCTGTTCTTCTGGCTGTCGGCGGCGCTGCTGGCCAGCCTGCTGTATGCGGCCTTCCGCCGCCAGCAGGGCGCGCACCGGCGCCAGCGCGAAGCGCTGGAGCAACTGGTGCGCCAGCGCACCGAGGCGCTGGAAGTGGCCAACCACCGGCTCGAGGAAGCCAGCCAGACC
>DNNT01000112.1 GCA_003497545.1 Arenimonas sp.
CGCGCGCGAGCGCGGCCTCGCGTTCGCCCTGGGCGCGGCGCACGCCGGGGTCGGCGTCGATCGCGGCCACCGCCTCGTGGGTGTCGGGAAGCGTGTCCGCCAGCGCGGGCGGCAAGTCGGCGGCGCGCGCCAGCGGCGCGCCTGCCAGGGCCAGGGCCAGGAGCAGCGGGCTCAGGCGGGCATTCATTCGACGATCCTCCCGAATTCGATGATCGGACTCATCCAGTAGGCGATTTCCGGCGACGGCAGCCGCGTGCGCAGGCCTTCGACCAGGCGGCGCGCGCCGTCGGCCGGAAGCACCGCCAGCAGCAGCGCGCGCTCGGCGCGCCCGCTCACCTGTTCCTGCACCGAAGCGCGGGCGAAGCCGTGGCCATGGCCTTCGGCATGCAGCGTGGTGAAGCCGGCGAGGTCGGGGTCGATTTCCAGCAGGTCGGCCAGCAACTGCCGCTCGGCCGGGCGGGGATAGGCCAGCGTCAGCTGGACCAGCGGGTTGTCGTTCATGGCGTGGTCCTCGTGCGGGCCTGGCCGAAGCGCAGGTAGAGCAGCGGAAGCAGCAGCAGGGTGAGCGGCGTGGCCGTGGCCAGGCCGCCGACCACGACGATCGCCAGCGGGCGCTGGATCTCCGAACCGGGGCCCGAGGCCAGCAGCAGCGGCACCAGGCCCAGCGCGGTGATCGAGGCGGTCATCAGCACCGGACGCAGGCGCCGGCGCGCGCCTTCGACCACCACGCGCCCGATCGGCAGCCCGCGCGCATGCAGGTCGTTGAAGTGGCCCACCATCACCGTGCCGTTGAGCACCGCGATGCCGAGCAGGGCGATGAAGCCGACCGAGGCCGGCACCGAGACGTATTCGCCCACCAGCCACAGCGCCAGCACGCCGCCGACCAGCGCGAACGGGATGTTGGCCAGCACCAGCAGCGCCTGGCGCGCGCTGCCCAGGCTGGTGAACAGCACCACGAAGATCAGCGCCAGCGCCACCGGCACCACCAGCGCCAGCCGCGCCGAGGCGCGCTGCTGGTTCTCGAACTGGCCGCCCCAGCCCAGCGAATAACCGGGCGGTAGCGGCACGCCGTCGGCCACCGCCTGCCGCGCTTCCTCGACGAAGCCCACCAGGTCGCGGCCGGAGACGTTCGCCTGCACCAGCGCGTAACGCGAGCCGGCCTCGCGATCCACCTTCACCGGCCCGTCCACGCGGCGGACGCGGGCGACGTCGCCGATGCGCACCTGGCCGCCCAGCGGCGACACCAGCGGCAGGTCGGCGAAACGCGCCGGGTCGGCGCGCAGCGATTCGTCGCCGCGCACCACCAGCGGGATGCGCCGGCTGCCTTCGACCACCACGCCCACGGCCACGCCCTCGACCTGCGCGCGCAGTTCCTGCTGCAGCCGCGCCACGTCGAAGCCATGGCGGCCGGCGGCGAGCCGGTCCACCTCGATCTCCAGGTACTGCACGCCTTCGTTGGTGAGCCGGTACACGTCCTCGGCGCCCGGCACGGCGCGCACGCGTGCCTCGATGGCGGCCGACAGCGTTTCCAGTTCCGCCAGGTCCGGGCCGAACACCTTGATGGCGATGTCGCCGCGCGCGCCGGTCAGCATTTCCGACACGCGCATCTCGATCGGCTGGGTGAAGGCATAGGCGGTGCCGGGGAAACGGTCGAGCACCTTGCGCAGTTCCTCCACCAGCCAGGCCTTGTCGGGCTGGCGCCATTCGTCCTTCGGCGCCAGCACCAGGAAGCTGTCGGTCTGGTTCAGGCCCATCGGGTCGAAGCCCAGTTCATCGGCGCCGGCGCGGGCGATGATGCTGCGCACCTCGGGCACGTCGGCCAGGATCGCCGCCTGCACGGCCTGGTCCACGCCGGCGCTGGCGTCGAGGTTCGACGAGGGCAGCTTCTCGAGCTGGATCAGGATGGCGCCTTCGTCCATGGTCGGCATGAAGGTCTTGCCGATGCCGCCCCAGGCCAGCGCCGCCAGGCCCAGCGCCACGGCCGCGGCCGCCATCGCCAGGCGCGGCCGGGCCAGCGCGGCGTCGAGCGCCGGGGCATAGATGGCGTTGAGTCGGCGCATCAGCCACGGCTCGTGGTGCGCGCCGTCCTTGAGCAGCCAGGACGCCAGCACCGGGATCACGGTGAGCGAGAGCAGCAGCGAGGCGCCGAGCGCGAACACGATGGTCAGCGCCACCGGCCCGAACATGCGTCCTTCCAGGCCCTGCAGCGTCAGCAGCGGCGTGAACACCAGCGCGATGATCAGGATGCCCGACGCCACCGGCGCCGCCACTTCCGCAGCCGCACGCCAGACGCGGTGCAGGCGCGGGATGCCGTCGCCCTTGCGGGCGGCGGCGAGCTGTTCGACGGTGTTTTCAACCACCACCACCGACGCGTCCACCAGCATGCCGATGGCGATGGCCAGGCCGCCCAGGCTCATCAGGTTGGCGCTGAGCCCGGCGAAACGCATCACCAGGAAAGTGCCCAGCACCGCCAGCGGCAGCGTCACCGCCACCACCAGCGCCGCGCGCACGTCGCCCAGGAACAGCAGCAGCAGGACCACCACCAGCACGGTGGCCTCGAGCAGCGCGCTGGTCACGGTGCCGGTGGCGCGCGTGATCAGGTCGCTGCGGTCGTAGAAGGGCGAAATCGTCATGCCGGGAGGCAGGCTGGGCTGCAGCCGTTCCAGGCGCTCCTTCACCCCGCGCACCACCGCCGAGGCGTCGGCGCCGCGCAGGCCCACCACCAGTCCCTGCACCGCTTCGCCGTTGCCGTCGCGGGTGACCACGCCGTAGCGCGTCAGCGAACCTTCGCGCACCTGCGCGACGTCGCCGACCCGCAGGGGCTGGCCCTCGCGCACGGCGACCACCGTGGCGCCGATGTCGCGGCCGTCGCGCATGGCACCGGTGGCGCGCACCACCAGCGATTCCTCGCCCTCGTCGAGGCGGCCGGCGCCGTCGTTGCCGTTGTTGCTTTCCAGCGCGCCGCGCAGGCTGGCCAGGTCGAGGCCGGCGGCGGCCATCGCGGCGCGGTCGGGCACGACCTCCCAGGTGCGCACGCGGCCGCCCAGCGCGTTCACGTCGGCGACGCCGGGCACGGTGCGCAGCGCCGGGCGGATCAGCCAGTCCAGCACCTCGCGGCGCTCGGCCAGCGTGTAGCCCTCGCCGTCCACGGTGAACATGTACATGTCCGAGAGCGGGGTGGCGATCGGCGCCAGGCCGCCGTCGATGCCCTCGGGCAGGTCGCCCGACACGGCCGCCAGGCGTTCGGCCACCTGCTGGCGGGCCCAGTAGATGTCGGTGCCCTGTTCGAAATCGAGCGTGAGGTCGGCCAGTGCGTACTTGGCGGAGGCGCGCAGCATCACCTGGCGCGGGATGCCCAGCAGCTCCATTTCGAGCGGCACGACCACGCGCTGCTCGACTTCCTCGGGCGTCATGCCGGGCGCCTTGAGGATCAGCTTGACCTGGGTCGGCGCGATGTCGGGGAAGGCGTCGATCGGCAGCGTGCGCCAGGCGACGTAGCCGGCGACGGCGAGCGCGGCGGTGGCCAGCGCGACCAGCAGGCGCTGGGCCAGCGACCAGGCGACGAGGCGGGCGAGCATGCTCAGCCCTCCCCGGCGATGTCATCGGCCGGCGTCTCGGCGACGGCCTTGAGCGCCAGCACGCCGCGCGACACCACCTCGGACTTCGGCGCCAGTCCGCTGATCCAGGCCCGCTGGCTGTCGCGGAAGTGCACCTGCACCGGCACGACCTCCAGGCCCTCGCCGCGGCGCACGAACACCGAGGACTGCCCGGCGACGGCGATGACGGCGGTGGCCGGCACCCGGGCCACGCCGGCTTCGGCGCGGCGCGAAATGCCGAGCTCGACCAGGGCGCCGGGCACCGCGGCGCCGGCCGGCAGGTTCGCCATCACCGGCAGCGAGCGGGTCATCGGGTCGATGGCGCCGCCCACGCCCGTCACTTCGCCGACCGCGCCGTCGGGCGTGGAGGCGCGCATGCCCGGCGCCAGTTGGCCGGCCAGGCGCGCCGGGGCCTGGCCTTCGGCCACGAGGCCGTCGCCGCTGGCGATCTCGACCAGCACGTCGCCAGCCTGGAAGGCACTGCCGGCGGAGACATGCCGGCGCAGCACCGTGCCCGCCACGGTGGCGCGCAGGACCAGGCCGCCGTCGGCGGTCACGGTCGCCGACTGCAGCGCGGGCGCGTCGGCGCGCGATTCCGATCGAAGCGCCGACAGTTCGGCGCGCGTGGCCTCGTCCTCGCGTCGCGCGATCACGCCCGCGGCCAGCAGCGCTTCGCTGCGCGCCGCCTGGCGCGAGAGCGCGTCCAGCCGGGCGGCGCGGCCCGTGGCGGCGGCCAGGGTGGCCGACCAGTCCGCGCTGGACAGCGCCAACAGGGGCTGGCCGGGGGTGACGGCGTCGCCGTCGGAAACCAGGACGCGTGCGACCGTGCCGGCATGGCGCGCCGGGATGATGGTGCGGGCGCCGGGCGCCAGTTCGGCCTGCGCGGGGATCGTGGCCACCGGGATCCANNGGGATCCAGTCGGCCGGTTCGGCGCGCGCGTAGCCCAGGTCCATGGCTTCGGCCTGCACAGGGGTGATCGGCAGCGGGGTGGCGGCGGCAGACCCCGCCACGAGGGCGAGGGCCAGGGCCAGGGGCAGCAGGGTCGGGAGGCGGGGCACGGGCGGGTCTCCGGGGTCGTTTCAGCCCACGATCCCGCGCCAAGCTTTGGTGCTGCTTAAGCCGTGCCGTTTTCCAGCGCGGTCCAGCCCGAGACGGTGGCCCGGAGCCACCCCGACGCCAGCGAGAATTCCAGCCGGAGCCCCTGCGCCTGGGCCAGCGCGCGCGCCAGCGCCAGACCCAGCCCGGCGTGCGGGACGCCGCCGGTCCCGGTGGCGGCGCGGCCGCCCCGGAAGAAGCGCGTGCCGAGGTGTCCGAGGTCGGCGTCGGCCAGTTCCGGCGCTTCATTCTCAACCAGGATCGCGCCCGACCCGGGCTGCAGCGTCACCCGCACCGCGCTGCCCACGGGTGCGTATTCGAAGGCGTTGCCAAGCAGGATGGCGACCAGGCGGGCGCTCATCGAGGCGTCGGCATTGACCCAGTGTTCGGCGGGCAAGGCCATCGCGCAGGAGACGCCGCGGCGTTCGCGCAGGCCCTCGAGGCGCCGGCAGGCGGCGGCCAGGGTCGCGGCCAGGTCCAGCGGCTCCACTTCCGGCTGCACCAGTCCGGCCTCGTGGCGGGCCAGGCTCAGCAGGGCTTCGACGGTCTGCTCCATCTCGCCGCCGAGTCGCGCCAGTTCCTCGAGCGAACGGCGCTGCTGCGCCGGGTCCTGCACCAGCAGGCTGGTTTCGGTGATCGCACGCAATTCGGCCACCGGCGTGCGCAGCTCATGCGCCAGGTCCTGGGCGAAGCGCCGTTCGCGCGCCAGGTTTCGCAGCAGGGTGCCGATCACCTCGTCGAAGCGCCGCGCCAGCGGCTGCAGTTCGCTCGGCAGGGAATCATCGGCGATGGCGGTGCCGGGGTCGGTCAGCCGGACGGCGGCGATGCGGTCGGCCAGCTGGTCGAGCGGGCGCAGGCCCAGGCTGGTGCCGCGCCAGGCCAGCAGGATCGCCAGCGCCAGCGCCAATGCGACGGTGCCGCCGGTGAGCAGGTGCAGGCGCTGTTCGAGCGCGTCGATCTGCTCCCGCTCCTCGGCCACGACCAGCAGCAGGTGGCGACGCGGGTCGTCGGTGCCCAGCGCATAACGCCGCGCCACGGCCCGGCCGCGATGGCCGTCCGGCAAGGGCAGGTCGTAGTGGACGAAACCATCGGGTCCCAGGCTGTCCGGGCGGTCGAGGTCGGCCGACTGCGCCGAGGCCGAGCGCGCGACCACGTTGCCCTGCGCGTCCCAGGCCTGGAAGAAGTCGCGGTGGCCTTCCTCGCGGAACTCCGGCATCCAGCGTTCGATCGGCTGGGCCCGGTCCACGCGCGCGCCCAGGTAGGCGGCGATGGCGTTGGCGCGCGAGCTCAGGCTGTCGTCGAAGCGCCGGTAAATCTCTCCGTCCACCACCGTGTCGAGCGACAGGAACAGTCCGCCCAGGGCCAGCACCAGCGCGCCGGCCACGCCCAGCCCGATGCGCTGGCGCAGCGAGCCGGGCCTAGCGCGCCACATAGCCGAAGCCCCGCCGCGTTTCGATCAGGTCTTCCAAACCGCCGCGCGCCAGCTTGGTGCGCAGGGTGCTCATCAGGACCTCGATCACCTTGTCCGAGGCCTCGCTGTCGCTGGCGTACAGGCGCTCGAACAGCTGCGTGCGGCTGTAGACCCGGCCCGGGTGGCGCACCAGTTCCTCGAGCAGGGCGTATTCCTTGGGCGTGAGGCCCAGCGGGCCCTGCGGCCCGGCGGCGGTCCGGCGCGCGGTGTCGATTTCGAGGCCGAGGTGGTGCAGCACGGGCGCCGGCTGCCCGGGGTGGCGGCGCGCCATGGCCAGCACCCGGGCGCGCAACTCGTCGAAGGAAAAGGGTTTGACGAGGTAATCGTCGGCGCCCGCGTCGAGCGCGCCCACCCGTTCGCCCACGGCGTCCAGGGCCGACAGCACCAGGACGCGGGCGGCCAGGCGCCGGCGGCGGACCTCGGCCAGCAGGCTGCGGCCGTCGAGGTGGGGCATCATCAGGTCGAGCACGATCACGTCGTAGTCCCCGGCGTCGAGGAAGGGCAGGNNCGTCCACGGCCAGCCCGGCCGCGGCCAGGCCGGTGCGCAGGGCCTCGCGGAGGCGCTCGGAATCCTCGACGACCAGGACTTTCATGGGAAGGCGGGGGTGGCCATGCCTCCAGTGTAGGGGCCAGGCTTTGGCCACGCTTAAGTCCGCCCGGCCCCTTGAACCCCGCCGGGCCACCCCCAGAACAGGCAGACGGCCCGGGGAGCGGCTGTTCTGTTTATGGAACAGACAGGGAACTTTCGGCCTATTTAGCACTCGAATGACCCGAGTGCTAAACTCAACCCATGAGCGAGGATCGAATGACCACCACGGCTTTGATCGCCAACAACCTGCCGGTTCCCAGTGCGCTGGGTTCCCTGGACGCCTATATCGCCGCGGTCAACCGCGTGCCGGTGCTGAGCGTCGAGGACGAGCAGGCCCTGGCCCGCCGCTACCGCGACGAGGAAGACCTGGACGCCGCCAAGGCCCTGGTCATGTCGCACCTGCGCTTCGTGGTGCACGTGGCCCGCGGCTACCAGGGCTACGGCCTGGGCATGGGCGACCTGATCCAGGAAGGCAACANNACATCGGCCTGATGAAGGCCGTGAAGCGCTTCGACCCCGACCAGGGCGTGCGCCTGGTCAGCTTCGCCGTGCACTGGGTGCGGGCGGAGATGCACGAATTCATCCTGCGCAACTGGCGCATCGTCAAGGTGGCCACCACCAAGGCGCAGCGCAAGCTGTTCTTCAACCTGCGCAAGAGCAAGAAGCGCCTGGGCTGGATGAACGCCGAGGAAGTGCGCGCCGTAGCCAAGGACCTCAACGTCTCCGAGCGCGAGGTGCTGGAGATGGAGTCGCGCCTGAGCGGCCGTGACATCGGCTTCGACGCGCCGGATGATTCCGACGACGACGCCCCGCCGTCGCCGGTGGCCTACCTGCGCGACGCCGGCGACGACCCGGCCCTGGCCTACGAGCGCGCCTCGCACGAGGAAGACCAGCTCGACCTGCTGCGCGAAGGCCTGGCCGACCTCGACCAGCGTTCGCGCGACATCCTCAAGCGCCGCTTCCTGGGCGAGCCCAAGGCCACGCTGCAGGAGCTGGCTGACGAATACGGCGTCTCCGCCGAACGCATCCGCCAGATCGAGGCCAACGCGCTCAAGAAGATGCGGGCGCTGTTCGCGGCCTGATCGCCGCCGGCGCAAGGCACGAACCGACGGCCCCGCGAGGGGCCGTCTTCGTTTCCGGCTTCAGTCCGGGTCGACCAGCAGGCCGCGCTCGCGGGCGATGTGCGCCAGTTCGCCGGGATGCCGCGCGCCGAGTTTTTCCATCAGGTTGGCGCGGTGCCGGTACAGCGTCTTGTCGCTGATGCCCAGCGCCGCGGCGACCACCTTCGGCGGCAGGTTCGACAGCAGGCCGCGCAGGGTCTCGCGCTCGCGCGCGGTCAGGGTGCTGGCCGGCGGCGTGGAGGTGGTGGGCGAGAGGTCGGAGCTGAGCACGCGCTCGCCCGCCAGCACGCGACGCAGGCCGCCCAGCAGCTCTTCGGCCGCCACGGCCTTGCTGAAATAACCGTGGGCACCGCGCTCGAGCGCGCGCACCACCAGGCCGGGGTCGTCGTGCATGCTCAGCACCACGCAGCGCATCTTCGGGAAGGATTCGTGCAGCTGCATCAGCAGCACCAGTCCGCTGCTCTCGGTGCCCAGGCTCAGGTCCACCAGGGCCAGGTCCGGCGAATGCCGGCGCGCGGCGGCCAGGGCTTCGGTGGGCGTGCCGGCCTCGGCCACCACCTCGAAGCCGTCGGCCTCCTCGAGCAGGCGACGGAAGCCCTCGCGGACGATGGCGTGGTCGTCGATCAGCAGGATGCGGTGCATGCGCGAAGTCTCGCAAACCCTCGGGTGCCGCCGCAGAGAAAAATTCCCAGCGGTGGCCGGAACGGGCCGCTAAGCTTGCCGACCATGGCGATCCCGGGGCAAATCGAAAGCCGGCCCGCGCGCTGGCTGGCCGCGCGCGCCACCAGCCGTGCGCGTTTCCTGGCGCTCGGCGCCGGGCTGGCGGTTGCGACGATGGCGCTGCTGTTGCCGCTGTCCTTCGTGCAGCGCTACCAGTGGAACCTGGCCACCGGCCTGCTGTTCGTCCTGGCCTGGTGCCTGCCCACCCGCTGGTGGCCCTGGCTGGCCGGCGGCGCCATCGCCTCGCGCATCGCCATGGGCGTGATCATCGGCGAGCGCAGCGGCTTCCACGGCGGGTTCCTGGAGTACTGGGCCGACCCGCTGCAGTTCGTGCTGGGCAACGTGCTCGAACCTTTCCTGGTGATGGGCGGCGCCCTGCTGCTGCAGGCCTGGCAGGTGCATCCCGGCGTGCGCGTCGGCATGCGCGTGGAGGGCAAGGTGCACCTGGCGGCCCTGGTGACGTCGCTGGCGGTGACGCTGAAGGACCTGGCCTACGTGCTCAACGAAGGCGTCGTCGCCGACGTGAGGCTGGCGGTGATGGTCGCTGCCCACCCCCTGCGCGGCGACGGCACGTGGGCGCTGCTGGGTGAATTCGCGACCACCCACGTGCTGGGCAACATGATCGGCATCCTGATGCTGACGCCGCTGGTGCTGTGGCTGTTCGCGCCGCGGCCGGCGTCGCCGTCCTCGCGCGTGCTGGGCTGGGCGCTGCTGCTGATGGCGCCGGCGATGGCGCTGTTCCTGGCGCTGAGCGTGCAGTTCCCGAGCTCGGAGTTCGCGGAGCTGTTCCGGCGGTTGCTGGTGGCGGTGATCGCCGCCTTCACCATGTGGCATGGCTGGCGCGGCGCCGTGGTGTCGATGCAGATGCTCACCGCGGCGATCGCGCTGGAGGTCTACCTTGGCCTGCCGATGCTCACGCCGATCCTGCTGCAGACCTACCTGGTGGTGACCGGCACGATGATGCTGCTGTTCGGCGGTTCGGTGGACGACTACCGCCGGCAGGCCGCCGACCTGCTGCATGCGCGCCGGCGCGAGCACCGCCTGCTGGCCGAACTGCAGGAAGCCGCGCTGCGCAACCTGCAGCTCGAGGAGGCCGAACGCCGCCGCCTGGCCCGCGAGCTGCACGACGAGTTCGGCCAGAACCTGGCCGCGCTGCAGACCCACCTCAAGCTCGCGGCGCCGCACCTGGCCGGTTCCGGCCGGCTGGGCATGTCCGACCTGCTGCTGGAACTCACCCGCACCATGCAGCGCAACATCAGCCGCGTGCTGGGCGACCTGCGCCCGGCCGGGCTGGAGCAGCTGGGCCTGTTCGGCGAACTCGACCGCGGCAGCATCCGAAGGCTGGTGGACGACGCCGGCCTCGACCTGGAAGTGCGCCTCGAGGGCGACGCGCGCCTGCTGTCGGCGCTCGACGCCACGCATTCGACCGCCATCTACCGGATGGCGCAGGAATCGATGACCAACATCGTGCGCCATGCCGGCGCCACGCGCTGTTCGCTTCGCATCCGCATCAACCGGCGCAACGGCGCGCTGTGGGTGTTCCTGGACATCCGCGACGACGGCAACGGCCGGGTCGAGGGGCTCAGCCCCGGCAACGGCCTCACCGGCATGCGCGACCGCGTGCTGGCGCTCAACGGCGCGCTGCACCTGCGGCAGCTGTCGCCGGGCCTGCGCCTGCACCTGCTGGTGCGCCAGGACGCGCCGGCTCAGTAGAGATCGGTCGGGTCCACGTCCAGCGACCAGCGCACTCGCCGCGCCGAACGTTGCGCGTGCAGCGCCGGCAGCGCCGCGTTGAGCGCCGCGTGCAGCGGGCCGCGCTGGGCGGCTTCGAGCAGCAGCTGGCCGCGCGCCATGCCGGCGCGCCGGGCCATGGGCGCGGGCATGGGGCCATTCACCGACACGCCTTCGCGCCCCTCCAGCGCGGCGCGCGCTTCCTGCAGGAAACCCTGCACCTCGGCCTCGGTGCCGGCTTCGGCGCGCAGCATGGCCAGGTGGGTGTAGGGCGGGAAACCGGCCGCCTCGCGTTCGGCCAGCTGCAGCGCCGCCACCGCCGGGTAGCCGCCGTTGAGCAGGGTGCCCAGCAGCGGGTGGTCGGGGTGGTGCGTCTGCAGCAGCACTTCGCCCGGCAGCGCGGCGCGGCCGGCGCGGCCGGCGACCTGGATCAGCAGCTGCGCCAGCTTTTCGCCGGCGCGGAAGTCGGCGCTGAACAGGCCTTCGTCCACGCCCACCACCGCCACCAGGGTGAGCCGCGGCAGGTCGTGGCCCTTGGCCAGGATCTGGGTGCCGACCAGGATGCCCGGTTCGTCGCCGAGCGTGGCCAGGTGTTCTTCGAGTGCGTTGCGGCGTCGGGTGGTTTCGCGGTCCACGCGCACCAGGCGCGCCGCGGGGAAACGTTCGGCCAGGGCTTTTTCCAGCCGCTCGGTGCCGGCGCCCTGCGGCTGCAGCGCCAGGCTGGCGCAGTCGGGGCAGGCGTTGGGTGGCGTGGCGCGCGCGCCGCAGTGGTGGCATATGAGGCGGCGGCCGCCGGCGTGCACGGTCATGGCGGCGTCGCAGCGCTTGCAGTGCGCGCTCCAGCCGCAGTCGTGGCAGATCAGCACCGGTGCGTAACCGCGGCGGTTCTTGAACACCAGCGCCTGTTCGCCGCGCGCCAGGCAGGCGCCCACCGCTTCGAGTAGCGCTTCCGACAGGCCGTCGCGCAGCGGTCGCTTGCGCACGTCCACCACGCGCACCGTGGGTGGACGTGCGCCCCCCGCGCGCTGCGCCAGCCGAAGGTGCCGGTAGCGGCCCGAGAGGGCGTTGTGCAGCGATTCCAGCGAAGGCGTGGCGCTGCCCAGCAGCACCGGCACGCCGAGCTTGCTGGCGCGCACCAGGGCCAGGTCGCGGGCGTGGTAACGGATACCGTCCTGCTGTTTGTAGGAGCCGTCGTGCTCTTCGTCCACCACCAGCAGGCCGGCTTCGGGCAGGGGGCAGAACACCGCCGAGCGCGTGCCCACCAGCACGCGCGCGCGGCCCGTGGCCATGGCGGCCCAGGCGCGGGCGCGCTCGCCGTCGGCCAGGCCGGAATGGAAGGCCGCCACGGGCACGCCCAGGCGGGCGCGGAAGCGCGCCAGGGTCTGCGGCGTCAGGCCGATCTCGGGCACCAGCACCAGGGCCTGGCGGCCGGCGGCCAGGCAGTCGGCGATGGCCTGCAGGTAAACCTCGGTTTTGCCGCTGCCGGTCACGCCCTCGAGCAGGAGGGGGCGGAAGCCGCTGCCTTCGCGCAGGGCCGCCAGGGCTTCGGCCTGGCCGGGCATCAGCACCGGCGGGGCGGCGGGCGCGGGCGCATCGCCCGGGCCGTCGAGCACCACGCGTTCGGCCAGGCCGCGTTCGGCCAGGCTGCGCGCGGCCGGGCGCCAGGCCTCGTCGGCGGCGTCGAGCTGGTCCTCCGAAAGCGCCCCGGCCTGCAGGCGCAGCAGCAGCCGGCGCGGTTTGCCCTCGCGGCCGGGCGCGGCGGCCGCGGCCTGGCCGGCGGCGGTCAGGGCCCAGCCGTGGCGGGTGGTGTCGGGCAGGGGCTGGCCGGCCCGCAGCAGGGTGGGCAGGGCGGTGGCCAGCACTTCGCCCAGCGGGGCGTGGTAGTAGGCCGCGGCCCAGCGCAGGGTCTCGAACAGTTCGCCGGCCAGCAGCGGGGTGGTGTCGAGCCGGGCCAGCACCGGCTTTAGCGCGGCCGGGTCGCCCTCGGGGGCGCCCACCCCGACCACCACGCCCACCTGCTCGCCCGTGCCGCGCCCGAACGGCACCCGCACCCGGCAGCCGATCCAGCCGGCATCGGCCGTGTGGCCCGCGGGCGGGCGGTAGTCGAAGTCCCGGGGCAGCGGCACCGGCAGGGCGACGCGCAGCACGGGGTCGGGGGTGGCGGACATCCGCCAAGTCTAGCCTGTGGCCGGCCGGCCGCCCTGTGGATGAACTTGCGCCGCATTGCTGCCAACTGCATCACAAAGCGGAGGTAAGCTGCTGTTCACAAAACCGAAAGTCCCTTATCCACATGGTTTGTGGATAAGTCTGTGGAAGGGGCCTTGGGCAAGTCTGCGCACCCCCCGTGTCCACGGCCCCTGAGCTGGGTTGGTGATTTTTTAACCAAGGCGTCATAGTCCTTTGGAATCAGCAACTTGGCTCAATCACAAAACAGTCATCGGGTGCCGGGGGCGGTCCCGCAGCCGTCTTCACGGTGTTCCGGTGCCGCTGTGCACAACGTTCCACGCCGGAAGCCGCGCCGCGCTTGGCTGAGCAAGGATTTTCCGGCTGTCAACCGCTGCTTCGGGTCGTTCGCTGGCTAGAATGGGGGGTGATTTCCGACCCCCCGATGTCCGCCCAAGCCCCTCTTTCCCCCGCCCTCTCGGCCTTCCTGCGTGGCATCGAGCGCCGCGCCTTCGTGTTCGCCCAGCTGCAGTGCGGGCGGGACCGGGAAGCCCTGGCGGCCGTGGGGCGCGCCATGCGGGCGTTCGGGGCGGTGTCGGCAGCCACCCCGCTGTCGGGCTGGCCGGCGGGCTTCTGGTCGCTGCTGCTGGCCCAGGCCGAGCTGTCCGACGGCGACTCCACCCTGCCGGAACTGGCGGCCCTGAGCAGCGGCCCCCGGGCCGCCCTGCTGCTGCGGCTGGTGGCGGGCCTGGACTTCCCGCATGCCGCCCAGGTGCTGGGCGTGGGCGAGCCCACCTATCGCTTCGCCCTGCAGCGGGCCCTGCACCAGCTGGGCGAGGCCGGCATCAGCTACGCCGCCCTGGGCCAGCTGCGCGAACGCCTGCACCGGCAAGTGAAGACCCTGCCCGAGGCCACCGTGGCCGAACTGGCCGAACAGCGCGCCCGGGTGTCGCGGGGCGAGCCGGAACCCGCGCCGCCCGCCCCGCCGCCGCCGGTCTGGCTGCGCCGCCTGCCCTGGGTCGGCCTGGGCCTGCTGGCCCTGGCCTTCGCCGCCACGTTCTGGACGCCGGCCGAACCGCTGCCGCCGGGCGGCACCGAAACCCTGCCGCCGGAACTGCCGGCCGAAACGCCCGCACCCGCCGCCGTGGCACCGGTCGACGCCGACCGGGTGATCCACCCCGATTACGCCGCCCTGGCCGAGGCGGTGGACGACACCGTGTCCTCCGACCTGGCCTTCCACAGCTGGCTGGCGGGTAGCGGGGCGCTGGCCGCCGCGCCGGCCGCCGCCGCGCCCCTGCCGACGCCGGTGGAAGGCCCCGCGGACGACGTGGCCAGCTTCGAGGCCCTGCCCGCCGCCCAGCGCACCCTGCTGGTGCCGCTGGCCGGCGCCTGGCCCAACCTCGACCCGGACACGCGTCGCCAGGTGATCGCCCACGCCGCGCACTGGCTGGCGCTGGACGAGCCGGCGCGCCAGGCCCTGCGCGAGCGCATCGCCGCCTGGGACGCGCTGCCCGCCGCCGAGCGCGCCCGCCGCCGCGGCACCCATGCCGCCTGGTTGTCCCTGCGCCCGGACGAGCGCGTGCAGGTGCAGGCGGCGGCCGTGGCCTTCGCCGCGCTGCCCGAAGCCGGACGCAAGCCGCTGCAGGACGCGTTCGCGGCCCTGCCCGACGACCAGCGGGCTTCCTGGTGGCTGGGCCCCGAGGTCGGCGCCTGGTTCGCGCCGCTGCAGCCGCTGTTCGCCTACGTGCCCGAGGCGCAGCGTCCGCAGTTGCTGGAGATGCTGCGCGGCTTGTCGCCGGAAGCGCGCGCCGACCTGGCGCTGCTGGCCCGCCGCCTGCCCGCCGACGCACGCGAAACCTTGCGCCGCGACCTGCTGTCGGCGCCGCCGGAAGCGCGCGAGGCGCTGGTGCGCCAGCGCCTGGGTCGCTAGCCGGCGCGGCTCACACGTTCACCAGGCTCACCAGCAGGCTGATGGTGGCGCCGAAGCTCACCAGCACCAGGTAGCAGGTGCCCAGCACGCCGTACTTGAGCAGGGTCATGAACCAACCCTGGCGGTAGACGCGCTTCTGCATCAGCAGCAGGTAGAGCGGCATCCACGCGATCAGCGCGATCTCGAGCCAACCAATCGGGTTCGACAGCCAGGGCAGGGCCTCGGTCCAGCCCGCCGCCGCGTCCAGCAGCAGCACCGCCAGCAGCGCGCCGCACAGGAAGCTGTGGCTGTGCAGGGCGACGATCAGGTGCTCCATGTACAGGCGCTTCTTGAACAGGTAGGCCACCTTCAGCAGCAGCGCGAACAGCGGCAGCAGCACGAACAGCGTGGTCGGCACCGTGGACAGGAAGGCGTCCTTGAGCAGGTTGGGGTCGTCCTGGATGCGCTTGATGTTGTCCCTGGCACGCCCGGCCTGCTCGTTGAGCTTGGCGTTGGCGGCGTCGGGCAGGAAGCCGATGTCTATCGGGTTGTTCACCGGGTGCCAGGGTTCGCCGTTGAAGGACATGGTCGGCTCGCCGGGCGTGCTTTTCGGCACCGGCACCGGCTCGNNCGGCGGTTTCCTTCTTCGCCCGCTGCAGTTCGGCCACGGCCTGGTCGCGCAGCGCCTCCACTTCGGCCACCGTGGTCACCCGGCCGATTTCACCGACCTGGCTGGCCTGGCCGGTGGCGGGCTCGTCGCCTGCGTCGATGGAGCCTTTCTCGAGCTTGAAGCTCAGCTGCGCCGCGAAGAACGCGAACAGGCTCAGGAACACGAACAGCCGCACCGGGCTGACGTAGCGCACGCGCCGACCGGCGAAATATTCCAGGCTCAGGTAGCCGGGTTTGAACAGCAGCGGCCCGAGCGTGCGCAGGATGCGCGAGTCGAGCTCGAACACCGAGTCCATGAAGTCGCCGATGATGCTGGTGAAGTGCCGCACCAGGCCCTTGGTCGGCTGGCCGCAGGCATAGCAGTGCTCGCCCAGCAGCGGCACGCCGCAGTTCTGGCAGCGGCGCTCGGGTGCGGCGGTTCCGTTCGGCGGTACGGTTTCAGGGCTCATCACGGGCTCCGGCGGGGCTGCCGCTAATATAGCGGGCCGCCGCCTGCCCCGAAGCCCCCATGAGCCGCACCGAAAGCCGCGCCGCCCGCCTGCTGCGAGAAATGCGCGTCAGCTTCGTGCTCGCGCTGCCGCTGGTGCTCAGCCAGGCTTCGTCCATGGGCATGAACATCGTCGACACCGTGCTCGCCGGCCGCCATGGCCCGGTGACGCTGGCGGCGGTGGGCGTGGGCAGCGCGGTGTGGAGCGTGGTGATCCTGGTGAGCATCGGCGTGCTGATGGCGGTGCCGCCGACGGTGTCGCAGCTCAACGGCGCCGGCCGCCGCGGCGAGATCGGGCCGGTGTTCCGGCAGGCGCTTTGGCTGGCGTTGGCGCTGGGACTGGGCTTGATCGCGGTGGTGCGCGCCGGCGCGCTGGCGCTGGAACCGATGGGCATCACCGCCGAAGCGCGCCCGGAAGCCGTGGCCTTCCTCAAGGCCATCAGCTGGGGCGCGCCGGGGCTGGCGCTGTTCTTCTGCCTGCGCAACCTCAGCGAGGGCGTGGCGTGGACGGTGCCTTCGATGGTGTTCGGCGTGGTCGGCCTGGCGCTGCTGGCGCCGCTGGGTTACGCCTTCATGTTCGGCCTGGGCCTGGGCGCCGCGGGCCTGGGTTACGCGGTGGCGCTGGTGCTGTGGTGCCAGGCGGCGGCGATGGCCACCTACCTGTGGCGTTCACGCCGCTTCGCCGACCTGGGCCTGTTCGCGCGCTTCGACCCGCCGCGCTGGCCGCCGATCCGCGCGCTGCTCAGGCTGGGCCTGCCGATGGGCGTGTCGGTGTTCATGGAAGGCAGCCTGTTCGTCGCCACTGCGCTGCTCATCGGCACGCTGGGCACGACCCAGATGGCCGCGCACCAGATCGCCATCCTCATCGCCAGCCTGTGTTTCATGGTGCCGCTGGGCGTGGCCATGGCCACTACCGTGCGCGTGGGCCATGCCGTGGGCGCGGGCGACCTGTCGGGCGTGCGCTGGTCGGCGGCGGCGGGGTACGCGCTGGCGCTGCTGGCGCAGACGGCCTCGGCCATCCTGCTGGTGGCGGGCGCGGCCTGGCTGGCGTCGCTGTTCACCACCGACGCGGCGGTGGTGGCGCTGGCCAGCCTGCTGATGGCCTACGCCGCGGTGTTCCAGTACCCGGACGGCATGCAGGCGATGTCGGCCGGCGCGCTGCGTGGCCTGAAGGACACCCGGGTGCCGATGTTCATCACCGTGCTCGCCTACTGGGGCCTGGGGCTGCCGCTGGGCGCCTGGCTGGGTATCGGCCTGGGCCAGGGTGCGCCCGGCCTGTGGACCGGCCTGATCCTTGGCCTCAGCGCCGCGGCCACCTTGCTGGGCTGGCGCTTCTGGCGCCTTTCGCGCCGCCCCCTGCCGGCGGTGGTGGTGACCTGACGCCCATGCGGCCTTCACCCCCGGTCGGTATGCTGTGGGCTGGATTCAATGGAGTTTCCCCATGTCTGAGTCGAAGCCGGGTCCGATCCGCCGTTTCCTGGTGGGCATCTGGAACGCCGTCAACTTCACCCGTCGCCTGGTGTTCAACCTGGTGTTCCTGGTGCTGCTGTTCGCCTTCATCGCGGTGCTGTTCTCCAGCCCGGGCGTGAAGCCGCTGATGGCCGACAGCGCCCTGGTGATCAACCTCGGTGGCGACCTGGTGGAGCAATACAGCGCCCACCCGGTGGACCGCGTGCTCAACCAGGCCACCGGCCAGGGCCGCATGGAGATCCAGGTGCGCGACCTGCTGCGCGCCATCGAAGCCGCGAAGGACGACGACCGCATCGACCGCATCGTGCTGGTGACCGACGGCTTCAGCGCCGCCGGCTTCGCCGCGCTGCGCGACGTGGCGGCGGCGCTGCGCGACTTCCGTGCCTCGGGCAAGGAAGTGATCGCCTTCGGCAACGGCATGGAGCAGAAGGCCTACTACCTGGCCGCGCACGCCGACGAGGTCTACATCGACCCGCAGGGCGGCGTGCTGCTCGAGGGCCTGGGCCGCTACCGCATGTATTACCGCGAGGGCCTGCAGGAAAAGCTGGGCGTGGACGTGCACCTGTTCAAGGTGGGCGAATACAAGTCGGCCGCCGAGCCCTACGTGCTCGACGCTGCTTCGCCCGAGGCGCGCGAGGCCGACCTGTACTGGATGGGCGACGTCTGGAACCGCTTCGTCGCCGACATCGCCAAGGCGCGCGGCATCGAACAGGCCGAGCTCGAGGCCATGATCAGCGAACTGCCCNNAACTGCCCGCGCGCGTGCAGGCGGCCGGCGGCGACCTCGGCCAGCTGGCGCTGGACGAAAAGCTGGTGGACGGCCTCAAGACCCACTACGAACTCGAGCAGATGCTGGTCGAGCGCGGCGCGCTGGACGAGGACGAACACACGTTCCGCCAGATCGAGCTGCGCGGTTACCTCACCCAGATGGGCCTGCACCAGCTGCCGATGGATTCGCGCCCGCAGGTGGCGGTGGTGGTGGCGCAGGGCGAGATCACCGACGGCGACCAGCCGCCGGGCACCGTCGGCGGCGAGTCCACGTCCTTCCTGCTGCGCCAGGCGCGCGAGGACGAGAACGTCAAGGCGGTGCTGCTGCGCGTGGATTCCCCGGGCGGCGGCGTGTTCCCGTCCGAGCAGATCCGGCGCGAGGTGGAGCTGATCCAGGCGGCCGGCAAGCCGGTGGTGGTGTCGATGGGCAACGTGGCGGCTTCGGGCGGCTACTGGATCTCGATGAACGCCGACAAGATCTACGCCGACGAGTCCACCATCACCGGTTCGATCGGCATCTTCGGCCTGTGGATGACCGCGCCGCGCGTGCTCGACAAGCTGGGCATCAACACCGACGGCGTCGGCACCACGCCGCTGGCGGGCGCCTTCGACCCGACCCGGCCGCTCGATCCGAACGTGGGCATCGTCATCCAGTCGGTGATCAACAAGGGTTACGCCGATTTCATCGGCAAGGTGGCCGAGGCGCGCGAGAGCACGCCCGAGCAGATCGACGTGCACGCCCGCGGCCGCGTCTGGTCCGGCGCCCAGGCCAAGGAACGCGGCCTGGTGGACGAACTGGGCGGCCTGCAGGCCGCGCTGGCCGAGGCCGCCAAGCTTGCGAAGCTGGAAGAGGGCAAGTACGGCGTGAGCTACGTCGAGAAGCCGCTCAGCCCCTTCGAGAAGTTCGTGGTGGACATGGGCGGCCAGGCCCGCCTGCAGGGCCTGGTGCGCCTACTGGCGCCGACGCCGCTGCTGCTCGACCGCGAGACCCTGGCGCGGGTGGAAGGCGAACTGCGCTGGCTCGAAAGCAAGGGCCGCACGCCCTATCGCGCGGTCGCGCACTGCCTGTGCGCCTACTGACCGGCGGCCCGTCCGCCAGGCAGTGAAAACGCCCGGGCTTGCCCGGGCGTTTTGTTTGGTTCTTCTCCCAGGTGCGGGACTGGCGCCGTCGCCACGGC
>DNNT01000035.1 GCA_003497545.1 Arenimonas sp.
CCGCCCGACACTTCCAGCGGCGTGCGGCCGGCGGCGCGCCGCACGGCCTCGCGCAGGTCGGCTTCGCTGAAATCGTCCACCAGGATGCGGTCGCAGCCGGTGGCCAGGGCCTGGTCGAGTTCGTCCAGCGATTCCACCTCGATGATCAGCGGCAGCGCCGGGTGGAGCGCGCGCGCGGCTGCGGCCGCCGCGGCGATCGAACCCG
This sequence comes from Arenimonas sp., assembly GCA_003497545.1. Classification (GTDB taxonomy): domain Bacteria; phylum Pseudomonadota; class Gammaproteobacteria; order Xanthomonadales; family Xanthomonadaceae; genus Arenimonas. The sequence goes on from DNNT01000035.1 coordinate 206, forward strand.
CGGCGTGGATGTGGTTTTCCTTCAGCATCACCGCGTCGTACAGGCCCATGCGGTGGTTGCCGCCGCCACCGGCGCGCACCGCGTATTTCTGGGCCTGGCGCAGGCCGGGCAGGGTCTTGCGGGTGTCGAGCACGCGCGTGCGGCTACCGGCCACCGCGGCCACGCATTCGGCGGTGCGGCTGGCGGTGGCGGAAAGCGTCTGCAGGAAATTGAGCGCGGGGCGTTCGGCGCTGACCAGCGCGCGCGAACGGCCGGCGATGGTGACCAGCACGGTGCCGGCGGCCACGGCCTGGCCTTCGCCCACGCGCCAGTCGAGCCGCGCGTTCGGGTCCAGCGCAAGGAAGCAGGCGTCGAACCAGGGTCGGCCGGCGATGACGCCGGCTTCCTTGGCGATGACATAGGCGCGGGCCGGCTCGTCCGGCAGCAGCGCGGCAGTGGCGTCGCCCGGGCCGATGTCCTCGGCCAGGGCACGCGCGACATCGGCGGCCACCACGTCCGCCGGCGGCGGGGTCAGCGGCTCGGCCATGTCAGCGCGGGAAATCGGCGACCTGGGCGGTAGCGATGGCCTCGTCGGCCAGCAGCACCGGGATGCCGTCGTCGATGCGGTAGGCAGTGCGGCGGTCGCGCGTCACCAGGCCTTCCGACAGCGGTTCGGCCTGCGGGCTGCCGTCGGCCCGTGTGACGCCGCCGGCGGCGATGGCCCGGTTCAGGGCCTCGAGGTCGGCGGGCGCCAGCAGGGCCAGGGGCTGTTTGCTGGCCGGGCAGCAAAGGATGTCGAGCAGTTTGCGGTCCATGGGAAACGCCGGTGTCCGGGCTGGGGGCTTGGGTCTAGAATAGCCTTTTGCCGAAGCCGCCCGCCATGAACCAAGCCGCCGTAGCCCCGCTGGTCGGGGTCGTCATGGGTTCCCGGTCCGACTGGGAGACGATGCAGCACGCCGTCGCCCGGCTCGAGAAACTGGGCGTGCCGCACGAGGTGCGGGTGGTTTCCGCGCACCGCACGCCCGACCTGCTCTGCGAATACGCCAAGGCCGCCGAAGGCCGCGGCCTGCGCGCGATCATCGCCGGCGCCGGCGGCGCGGCGCACCTGCCGGGCATGATCGCGGCGATGACGCCGGTGCCCGTGCTGGGCGTGCCGGTGCAGAGCAAAGCGCTCAACGGCCTCGATTCGCTGCTCTCGATCGTGCAGATGCCGGCCGGCGTGCCGGTGGCCACCTTCGCCATCGGCGTCGCGGGCGCGGCCAACGCGGGCCTGTTCGCCGCCGCGCTGCTGGCGGCCGAACTCCCGGCGGTGCGCGAGGCATTGGCGAAGTTCCGCGCCGAGCAGACCCGCGACGTGCTCGAGCACGCGGACCCGCGCCAGCCATGACCACCGTCGGCATCCTCGGTGGCGGGCAACTGGCCCGCATGATGGCGCTGTCGGGCGCGCCGCTCGGCCTGCGTTTCCTGGTGCTCGATTCCACTGCCGACGCCTGCGCCGCGCAGTTCGCGCCGCTGCTGCAGGCCGACTATCGCGACGAGTCCGGCCTGGCAGAATTCGCCCGCCGGGTTGACGTGGCCACCTTCGATTTCGAGAACGTGCCCGCCGAAAGCGCGCGCTGGCTGGCCGAGCGCGTGCCGGTGTTCCCCAACCCGCGCGCGCTGGCCGTGGCGCAGGACCGGCTGGCGGAAAAGACGCTGTTCCAGGAACTCGGCATCCCGGTGCCGGAATTCGCCGCCATCGATTCGCGCGAAGGCCTGGACGCCGCGCTGGCGCGCATCGGCACGCCCTGCATCCTCAAGACCCGCCGCCTGGGCTACGACGGCAAGGGCCAGTTCCGGCTGCGTTCGCCGGCCGACGCCGATGCCGCCTGGGCGGCCCTGGGTGCGCAGGCGGGCACGGTGGGCCTGATCCTCGAAGGTTTCGTTTCCTTCCAGCGCGAACTCTCCGTGGTGGCCGTGCGCGGCCGCGACGGCGAATTGCGCACCTGGCCGCTCACCGAGAACTGGCACGAGGACGGCATCCTCTCGGCCAGCCTGGCGCCGGCCAGCGCCGGTGCCGAGCTGGAAGCGCAGGCGCTCGCCACCGCACGGCGCGTGGCGGAAGCGCTCGACTACGTCGGCGTGTTCGCGCTCNNCAAGGACGGCGTGCTGATGGCCAACGAGATGGCGCCGCGCGTGCACAACTCCGGCCACTGGACCATCGAAGGTGCCGAGACTTCTCAGTTCCAGAACCACCTGCGCGCGGTGCTGGGCCTGCCGCTGGGCAGCACCCGCGCCATCGGCCACAGCGTGATGCTCAACTGGATCGGCGCCATGCCCGAGGCCGCGCCCGTGCTTGCCGAAGCCGGCGGCCACTGGCACGACTACGGCAAGTCGCCGCGCGAAGGCCGCAAGGTCGGCCACGCCACGCTGCGGGCCGACAGCCCGGCGGAACTGGCCGCGGCGCTGGCGCGCGTGGGCCAGGCCCTGGGCCGCGACGCGCAGGTCGCCGCGCCTATCGCCCGCCTGCAAGCCCGCTGAGCCAGCCGTAGGAGCGGCTTCAGCCGCNNGGGAAGCGCATCACAAGAAGCGCATCACAAGAAGCGGATTACGCTTCGGACGGGAAGACCACCACGTGGGCGAGGTCGGGGCGGATGCGCACCCGCGCGCCGGGCTCGCGCTGCTGGTGGCTGGGGAAGAGCGCGCTGAGCGTGGTGCCGTCGGCCAGCACAAGCGTGTGCAGCGACTCGGCGCCGCGGAAGGCCACTGCGCCGACTTCGGCCTCCAGGCCTTCGCCTTCGCAGTCGGTCGGGCGCAGGTCGTCGGGTCGCAGAAGCACCCGCACCGCGCTGCCCACCGGGTAGTCCAGGCCGCCGGACACTTCGAGTTCGCCCAGCGCGGTGGCCACGCGGCCCCCCGCGAGCACGCGCGCCGGCAGGAAGCGTCCTTCGCCTACGAACGACGCCACGAAGGGCGTGGCCGGACGATGGTAGAGCTCGAAGCCTGGCGCCCACTGCAGCAGGCGGCCGGCTTGCATCACGCCCACGGTGTCGGCGAAAGCGAAGGCTTCTTCCTGGTCGTGGGTGACCAGCAGCGCGGCGATGCCGAGTTGCCTAAGCAGCGCGCGCAGGTCGTCGCGCAGGCGGCCGCGCAGGTCGGCGTCGAGGCTGGAGAAAGGTTCATCGAGCAGCAGCAGGTCGGGGCGCGGCGCCAGCGAGCGCGCCAGCGCCACGCGCTGTTGCTGGCCGCCGGAAAGTTCATGCGGGAAACGCGCGGCGAAAGCATCTAGGCCGAGCATGGCCAGCGTTTCCAGCGCGCGGGCACGGCGTTCGCCGCGCGAAAGGCGGTGCAGGCCGAAGCCCACGTTGTCTTCCACCGTCAGGTGCGGAAACAGCGCCAGGTCCTGGAACACGAAGCCCAGGCCCCGGCGCTCGGGCGGCAGCCGCAGCGCGTCGGCGCCGCGCAGCCGCAGCTGGCCCGAATCCGGCGCGTGGAAGCCGGCAATCGCGCGCAGCAGGGTGGTCTTGCCGCAGCCGCTGGGCCCGAGCAGGCAGCCCAACTCGCCGGGCCGCAGCGCCAGGCTGAGTGAAACGACGGCCGGCTGCCCTGCGTGCGAGCAGGACAGCCGGTCGGTTTCGAGCAGCGGCGCCGCTTCCGGCATCAGGCCATCTGGCCGGCGACGAAGTCCCAGTTCACCAGGTTCCAGAACGACTCGACGTACTTGGCGCGGGCGTTGCGGTAGTCGATGTAGTANNCGCGGCGTTGGGCGTGCTGACCAGGGCCAGCGAGCCGTCCGGGCGCTGCACCAGCCAGGCCCAGCCGGAACCGAAGGTGGTCAGCGCGGTCTGGGTGAACTGCTCCTTGAACGCCGCGAAGCTGCCGAAGGCCTTGTTGATGGCTTCGGCCAGCGCGCCGGTGGGCTCGCCGCCGCCGTTGGGCTTGAGGCAGTTCCAGTAGAAGGTGTGGTTCCACACCTGCGCGGCGTTGTTGAACATGCCGCCCTGCGACTTGCGCACGATGGCTTCCAGGTCCATGGCCTCGAACTCGGTGCCCTTGATCTGGTTGTTGAGGTTGGTGACGTAGGTCTGGTGGTGCTTGCCGTAGTGGAAATCGATGGTCTCGGCCGAGATGTGCGGCTCGAGGGCGGCGCGGTCGTAGGGCAGGGCGGGCAGTTCGATGGCCATGGGGCTCTCCTTTCGGGTGGGGTGGGGCGCCGGCGGGCGGCGTCCAAGCCGTATAATTCTAGCCCCAACGCGGCCCCTCCCCCCGGGTCGCCATCGCAACGGAGCTTCACATGAGCGTCATGGACCGCATCAAGGCCGAGGTCGAAGGCCACCCGATCGTTCTCTTCATGAAGGGCACGCCGCAGTTCCCGATGTGCGGCTTCTCCAGCCGCGCCGTGCAGGCGCTCAAGGGCGCCGGCGCCACCAGCTTCCACAGCGTCAACGTGCTCGAGGACCCGGAAGTGCGCGCGAACCTGCCGCGTTATTCCGACTGGCCGACCTTCCCGCAGCTTTTCATCAACGGCGAACTGATCGGCGGCTGCGACATCACCGTCGACCTGCTGCAGAGCGGCGAGCTGGCCCGCATGGTGGCCGAGGCGCAGAAGGCCGCATGAGCACCGCGCCGGCGCCGCTGCCCGCGGTCGCGCCCGATGCGCTGGCCGGCCGGGTGGTGCTGGTCACCGGGGCCCACGGCGGTCTCGGCGCCGAGGCGGCCAAGGCCTGCGCGCGCGCCGGTGCCACCGTCGTGCTGCTCGGCCGCAAGGTGCCGAAGCTCAACCGCGTCTATGACGCCGTGAAGGCGCTCGGCCCCGAGCCGGCGATCTATCCGCTGGACCTGGCCGGCGCCGATCCGGCTGATTACGCGGCGCTGGCGGAGAAGGTCGCCACCGAACTGGGCGGCCTGCACGGCCTGCTGCACTGCGCCGCCGAGTTCACCGGCCTGGCCCCGCTGGAGGCCACCGATCCGGAGGCCTTCGTGCGCACCCTGCACGTGAACCTGACCGCGCCCTGGCTGCTCACCCAGGCCTGCCTGCCCTGGATGCGCCGGCAGGGCGACGCCGCCGTGGTCTTCGTCACCGACGACCCGGCCCGCGTGGGCAAGGCCTACTGGGGCGCCTACGGCCTGGCCAAGCAGGGCCTGGCGGCGCTGGTGCGCCAGCTGAGCGCAGAGACCGATGCCACCCCGGTGCGGGTGGCCGGCCTGGAGCCGGGCCCCATGCGCACGGACCTGCGCGCCCGTGCCTACGCCGACGAGGCGCAGCTGCGGGTTCCGTCCCCGGCTGCCTACGCCCCGGCCTGCGTGCACCTGCTCTCGCCGGCCGGCGCCGCCCAGCGCGGCCAGGTCTGGGCACCCCGGGTGCCGGCATGACCACCCTTTCGGCGGCCCTGCTGCTGTTCCTCATCCTGGACCCGCTGGGCAACATCCCGGTTTTCCTGGGCCTGCTCAAGCCGCTGCCGGCAGCGCGCCGGCGGGTGGTGCTGGCCCGCGAGCTGCTGATCGCCCTGGCGGTGCTGTTCGCCTTCCTCTGGGGCGGCAAGTACGTGCTCGAGGCCATGCACCTGCGTCAGGAGTCGGTGTCCATCGCCGGCGGCATCGTGCTGTTCCTGATCGGCCTGAAGATGATCTTCCCCAGCGCCGAGGGCATGTTCGGCGAGGTCCCGGACGGGGAACCCTTCATCGTGCCCATGGCCATCCCGCTGGTGGCCGGCCCTTCGGGCATGGCCGCCGTGATGCTGCTGGCGGCCCAGGAGCCCGACCGGATGGGCGACTGGAGCCTGGCCCTGACCCTGGCCTGGCTGGGCACGGCCGCCCTGCTGTTCTCGGCCACCTACCTCTACAAAGTGCTGGGCATGCGGGTCCTGACCGCCGTGGAGCGGCTGATGGGCATGCTGCTGGTGGCCATCTCTGTGCAGATGCTGCTGGACGGGGTCGCGGCCTACCTGCGGGTCGGCCTGGCCGGGTGACCCCCGCCATCGCGCCGTAACCTGAATGACATGTAAGCCGGTTAGCGTGTTAAACTCTTGTTATTGCTAAGGGGCCCAGGGGACACCCTCCCGGCAATTCATCAAGGAATAGCCGTGCCTGGCCCGTCAGGCACCGCGGCGGGACGCCGCAGTCTTTTTTTTTCGCCACTCCTAAAATCAGGGTTAACCACCATGACCAATCGCAACCGGGTTCGGCTTTCGCAGCTCTCCCTCGGCCTCGCCATCGCGCTCGCGGCGGCTCCGGCTTTCGCGCAGAACACCACCGCCGCCGTTGGCGGNNGTTGGCGGCCGCATCGTCGGCAGCGACGAGCAGCCGGTGGCCGGCGCCCAGGTGACCATCGTCCACACCCCGTCGGGTACCGTCAGCAACGCCATGACCGGCGCCGACGGCCGCTACTCCGCGCGCGGCCTGCGCGTCGGTGGTCCCTACACGATCACCATCGTGAAGGACGGCGTTTCCGAGGTCCGCGAAGGCGTGTACCTGCAGCTGGCTGAAACCACCGCCATCGACACCACCCTGGGCGAAGACGTGGCCACCCTGGCCGCCGTCGAAGTGACCGGCTCGGCCGTCATGTCGGAAGTGTTCGCCGCCGACAAGATGGGCACCGGCACCAACGTCAACCGCGGCCAGATCGAGGCGCTGCCCTCGGCCAACCGCAACATCCAGGACTACATCCGCCTGGATCCGCGCATCGCCCAGACCAGCAAGGCCGACGGCGCCATCTCGGCCGGTGGCCAGAACACCCGCTACAACCTGATCAAGATCGACGGCGTCAGCAGCTCCGACCCGTTCGGCCTGGAGTCGAACAACCTGCCGACCGAGCGCCAGCCGGTCTCGATCGACGCCATCGAAGAAATCAACATCGACCTGGCCAACTACGACACCACCATCGCCGGCGGCACCGGCGCGGTCGTGAACGCGGTCACCAAGTCGGGCACCAACGAGTTCCACGGCTCGCTGTACTACACCCTGCGCGACGGTGACTGGGTCCGCGAAGACCTCAACGGCGTGAAGTTCAACGGCTTCGAGTCCGAGGACACCTACGGCGGCACCTTTGGTGGCCCGCTGATCAAGGACCGCCTGTTCTTCTTCGTGAACTACGAGAACTACGTGCGCACCGCGCCGGCCACCGGCTTCGGCGCCACCCCGTACGGCGCTGGCCAGATCACCGACGCCGACATCGCGGCGGTGCAGGCCGCGGCCGCGGCCTATGGCTTCGACGCCGGCGGCGTCGACGGCCTGAACGCCGACACCGAGATCGAGGAATACGCGATCAAGCTGGACTGGAACATCACCGACGCCCACCGCGCCGCGCTGCGTTACAGCTTCCTCGAGCAGGGCGTGCTGCGCTTCCCGCAGGTCGACAACGACTCCATCTCGCTGAATACCTTCTGGTACAACTACGCCAAGGAATTCGAGTCGACCGTGTTCGAGCTGTTCAGCGACTGGACCGACAGCTTCTCGACCGAGTTCAAGGTGTCCAAGCGCGACTACGTCGCCGTGCGCGAGACCAACTCGAACCTGCCGCAGATCCAGATCCAGGGCTTTGGCCCGAGCAACCGCTCGATCTACCTCGGCACCGAGCAGAACAGCCACGTCAACCTGATCGACACCGAGCAGACCTCGATGTTCCTGGCCGGCAACCTCTTCGTGGGCGACCACGAGATGAAGTTCGGCGCGGACTACGAGAAGAACGACATCGTCAACTTCTACGGCCGCGACCTCAACGGCACCTACACCTTCCGCAACCTGGCCGACTTCATCGCCGGCAACCCGACCACCTACATCGTGCGCGCCCCGCGCCCGAACGGTGGTACCTACGCCGACATCCCGGCCACCTACACCCAGAGCAACACGGGCCTGTTCCTGCAGGACACCTGGTCGGTCAACTACAACCTGACCCTGATGTTCGGCCTGCGCTACGACGCCCCGGACTTCGACGAGCAGAAGCTGTACAACGAGTACGTCTCGAACATCTACGGCTACGACAACTCGAACACCGTCGACGTCTCGATCCTGCAGCCGCGCTTCGGCTTCAACTACACCTTCGACAGCGAGCGCCCGACCCAGGTCCGCGGCGGCCTCGGCCTGTTCCAGGGTGCCTCGCCGAACGTCTGGATCGCCGGCGCCTACCAGAACACCGGCCTGAACTACGTCCAGTACGAGGAGCGCAGCGCCGGCAACTTCTTCCCGGAAGTGCCGCCGTACATCCCCGACACCGGCCTGAACCCGGCCTGCAACCCGGTGCCGACCCTGTCGAGCTGCCCGCGCCAGAACGTCGACATCATCGCGCCTGACTTCGCGCTGCCGTCGGTGTGGAAGGCCAACATCGCGTTCGAGCACGAGCTGCCGTGGCACGGCATCGTGTTCAGCGCCGAGGCGCTGGCGACCAACGTGAAGGACGGCCTGTTCATCCAGCGCCTGGATCCGTTCAACGCCGCCGGCGACGGCGTCACCGCCATCGGTCCGGACGGCCGCGAGCTGTTCTGGAACGCCAACGGCCTGAACCCGGATCGCCGCGACACCTTCGGCATCACCAACGGCCGCAATGGCGTCAGCAACCGCGCCCTGCGTCCGAACGGCGTGGGCGACGTGTTCCTGATCAGCAACACCGACAAGGGCGAGAGCACCCAGCTGACCGTCGGCCTCGACAAGCCGCTGGTCGACACCTGGGGTTGGAGCCTGTACTACACCTACACCGAGGCGACCGACGTCAGCCCGATGACCAGCTCGGTCAACGGCTCGAACTGGAACAGCACCCTGATCGGCTCGATGAACGAGGACGTGGCCTATGACTCGCGCTACGCGATCAAGGACCGCATCACCGGCACGGTGACCTGGCGCCACAACTTCTTCGAGAACTACGAGACCCGCGTCTCCATGTTCTACGAAGGCCGCTCGGGCCGTCCGTTCAGCTACATCTTCCGCAACGACGCCAACGGCGACAACGGTGGCTTCAACGACCTGTTCTACGTGCCGAACGGCCCGGGCGACGTGGTCTTCACCGGCGGCGCGGCGATGGAAGCGCAGTTCTTCGCGTGGCTCGAGCAGAACCCGGAGCTGATGGCCTACCAGGGCCAGATCGCCCCGGCCAACGCCTTCCGCACCGAGTGGGTGAACAGCTTCGACGTTCGCATCACCCAGGAGCTGCCGGGCTTCGCCAAGGGCCACAAGTCGGTCCTGGCCCTCGATATCATGAACATCGGCAACCTCCTGAATAAGGAGTGGGGCCTGATCGAGGACTACGGCTTCAACTCGACCCAGCAGCTGGCCAACTACGCCGGCATCTGCGGCCCGACCACCACGCTGGCCGCCTGCGCGGGCAACGAGGGTCGTTACGTGTACCACTGGACTGGCCCGGGCACCGGCGCGCAGATCCAGGAAAACAACAACGACAAGGGCAACACCGCGGTCTCGCGCTGGTCGGTCATGCTGAGCTTCAAGTACCAGTTCTGATCGAAGCACCTTGAGTCACCTGGACGGCCGGCGGGAAACCGCCGGCCGTTTCTTTTTCGCGACCCGGGCGGTGCTAGAGTTTCGGGTCCGACAACGACAGACAGAAAAAGCAGAACAGATGAGCGAGACCCCCAAGGCTTCGGCCACCGTCAACGCCCGCATCTCCCCGCGTGGCGGCCTGGACATCCTTTCCCGCGACGAGGTGGCCCGCCTCGCCGACGCCTCCACCGGCGGCCAGCGCGACCTGCTGCGCCGCTGCGCGCTGGCGGTGCTGACCAGCGGCAGCGATTCCGACGACCCGCGCGCGGCGGCCCAGCGTTTCCCCGATTTCGACATCGAGGTGCACCAGCAGGACCGCGGCATCAAGATCGAACTGAAGAATGCGCCGGGCGAGGCCTTCGTCGAGGGCGAGATCATCCGCGGCATCGCCGAGAACCTGTTCGCGGTGGTGCGCGACATCGTCTACAACGCCAACGAGGTGTCCGGCAGCGGCCGCATCGACCTCAACACCGGGCCGGGCATGACCGAGGCGGTGTTCGAGATCCTGCGCAACGCGCGGGTGATGAAGAGTTACCAGGAGCCGAACCTGGTGGTTTGCTGGGGCGGTCACTCGATCAATCGCGAGGAGTACCTGTACACCAAGAAGGTCGGCTACGAGCTCGGCCTGCGCGGCCTGGACATCTGCACCGGCTGCGGCCCCGGCGCGATGAAAGGCCCGATGAAGGGCGCCACCATCGCCCACGCCAAGCAGCGGCACTGGAAGCCGCGCTACATCGGCATCACCGAGCCGGGCATCATCGCGGCCGAATCGCCGAACCCGATCGTCAACCACCTGGTGATAATGCCGGACATCGAAAAGCGCCTGGAGGCCTTCGTGCGCCTGGGCCACGGCATCATCGTGTTCCCGGGCGGCGTCGGCACGGCCGAGGAAATCCTGTACATGCTGGGCCTGCTGCTGCACCCGGCCAACCAGGACCTGCCGTTCCCGCTCATCCTCACCGGCCCGAAGGCCTCGGCGGCCTACTTCGAGCAGATCGACCAGTTCCTGCAACTCACCCTGGGCGAGCAGGGCCGCGGCCGCTACCGCATCATCGTCGACGACCCGGCGGCGGTGGCCAAGGAAATGCGCGCCGGCCTGAAGAAGGTGCGCGAGCACCGCCTGGGCGAGCACGACGCCTTCTTCTTCAACTGGTCGCTGACCATCCCCTTCGAATTCCAGCAGCCGTTCGCGCCGACCCACCGCGCCATGGCCGAACTCAACCTGCGCCGCGACCAGCCCCTGCACCTGCTGGCCGCCGACCTGCGCCGCGCCTTCTCGGGCATCGTCGCGGGCAACGTGAAGGAAGAGGGCATGCGCGAAATCGAAAAGCACGGCCCGTTCCGCATCGACGGCGACAAGGACATCATGCGGGCGCTCGACGCCTTGCTGCGCGCCTTCGTCGAACAGCGCCGCATGAAGATCGCCGGCACCTACGAACCCTGCTACCAGGTCGTAGGCGAATAACCCCGCTCCTACAGGGAATCCGGGAGGGTGATGGTGGCGATGTAGCGGCCGCCCTCGACCTTGGTTTCCAGCCGGCCGCGACCCTCGCTCAGGGCCTCGATGCGCTCGCGCGCCGAGGCCAGGCCGACCTGGTGGCCTGCCGCAGGCCGCGTGCCGGGGCCGGGCAGGTCGTTGCCCACCACCACCTGCACTTCGCCCGGGCGGCGGCTGACCCGCACGTCCAGCCGGCCGCCGGTGGGCGAGGGTTCGATGCCATGGCGGATGGCGTTCTCCACCAGCGGCTGGATCGACAGGGTCGGCACCCGCACCTCGGGCAGCGGGTCGGGCAGATCCCAGGCCACCGACAGCCGGTCGCCGAAACGCAGGCGTTCGATTTCAAGGTAGCGCCGGGCCAGGCCCAGTTCTTCCTGCAGCGGCAGTTCCGAGGGGCCCGACAATGCGGCCCGGAACAGGTCGGCCAGGTCCAGCAGCAACTGCTCGGCCTCTTCGGGCCGCGCGTGCACCAGGGCTGCGCCGGTGTTGAGCGTGTTGAACAGGAAGTGCGGCCGGATGCGCGCCTGCAGCGCCTCCAGCTCCGCCTGCTTGGCGCGCACCGCGGCCAGCCGGCCCTTCCAGTGGTTGTGGAAGGCGGCCAGGCCGAGCAGGCCGACGGTCAGGGTGATGCCGGACACGCGCCAGGCCAGGCCCAGCCAGTCCACCGGGTCGGCCGGGTAGCCGGGGCCCAGGTAAGTGCGCACGACGAGGGTGATCAGCCAGCACATGGCCAGGCCGATGGCCAGGGCAATCGCCGCCACCTGCGGCGGACGCAGGCGATTGAGCGGGCGCCGCAGCAGGTAGAGCGCGGCCAGGGTGAGCAGGGCGGTCCACTGCACCCAGAGCGAGGCCAGCCCGAAATAGACCAGGCGTTCGCCCTCGAGGCCCGGTGCCAGGGCCAGCACCGCCGCCAGTCCCTCGCCGCCCAGGATCACCCAGATGATGGCCGTGGCCTGCCACAGCACGTCCAGGGGCCGGGAAGGGGCGGGGGCGGGTGGCGCGGGCATTGGTGTCCGGGCGGAGCNNCACCGGCGGCGTGGCGCCCTGCCGCCTGTTCGGATGGTCGGCCCGTTCGTCGGGGGGCGTTGGCCTTGGGGTCGGGCTTGGGGATAACTTGGCTGCATCAGCCTCCACGGGAAGGGAACATGGGGCGTTTTGAAAGCAACCAGGCAACCACGGCGGCCCGGGCGGGGAGCCCGCGGCCGGCCGGTTTCACGCTGCTCGAGCTGGTCATCACGGTGGCCGTGCTGGCCATCGCGCTGGGCATCGCGATCCCGAGCTTCCAGGGCATCACCAATCGCAACCGGCTCACTTCAGTCGCCAACGAAGTGGTGGCGGCCATGCAGCTGACGCGCATGGAAGCCATCCGCCGCAACCAGCGCGTGCTGATGTGCCCCAGCACCAACGGCACCACCTGCAGCGGCGCCAACTGGATGCGCATGATCGTGCGCGAGGCCGATGCGGCCGGCGAGGTCATCCGCGAATTCCAGTTCTCCGGCCGGGGCCTCGCCATCAAGTCCAGTTCGAACGTGGACGACAACAACCAGATCGCCTTTACCTCCTCCGGCTTCGCCCGCGTGGGCGGCACCACCAACGCCGCCGGCGGCCTGTCCGTGTGCTCCACCGCGCTGCCGGCGGCGGAAAACACCCGCGACGTGATGGTCGCGGTGAGCCGCATCAGCGTCGTCACCCGCAACGGCACCGCGGCCTGCACCGCGGCGACTGACTGAGGCCCCTGACCATGCAAGCAAGCACCACCCACCGCGGCCGCGCCAGCCGCCAGTCCGGCGCCAGCCTGCTGGAAGTCCTGGTTTCCGTGCTCATCCTGGCCATCGGCCTGCTGGGCATCGCGGCCCTTCAGTCGATCACGCTCAAGAACACCCAGAGCTCGTCCGAACGCACGGCCGCCATCATCCAGAGCTACGCCATGCTCGACATGATGCGCGCCAACCGCGACCAGGCGCGCGCCGGCAACTACAACACCGGCCTGCTGTGCGAGGCGCCGGAGGATCCGGCGGCTTCCCGCGTGGCCGGCGACCTGGACCGCTGGATCGCCCAGCTCAAGCAGAGCATGGGTGATTCCGCCTGCGGCAGCATCGATTGCGGGGCGGTGGACTGTTCGGTCACGGTGCAATGGGACGACAGTCGCGGCAGTGACGGCGATGCCGAGCAGCGAATCATCACTACGACCAGGCTCTGACCATGCGTACTTTCCAGAAAAATCGCAGCGGTTTCCGGGCCCTGCAAGGCGGCTTCTCTCTGATCGAGCTGATGATCGCCATGCTGCTCGGCCTGCTGGTTGTGGCGGCCGCCGGCGGCGTGTTCATCTCGAACAAGCGGGTGTACACCTCCACCGAAACGCTGGGCCGCATCCAGGAAAACACCCGGGTCGGCTTCGAGCTGATGTCGCGCGACCTGCGCGAGGCGGGTGGCAACCCGTGCTCCAGCGCCTCTGTCATCGTCAACCAGATGTCCAGTGGCGGCAACGACTGGTGGGCCGACTGGGGCAACGGCATCCAGGGCTACGACGGCGACGACGCGATGGGCGGCACCACGGCCGGCATGGGCGTCTTCGGCACCGGCGTGGGCCAGCGCGTGGCCGGCACCGATGCGGTGGAAATCAATTCGGCGCTCGGCGGTGGCATCCGCGTCGTCGACCATGCCACGCCCAGCGCCGTCGTCGAAGTCAGCGACCAGGGCGACATCGTCGACAACGACGTGCTGGTCATCTGCAACATGGACTACGCCTTCATCTTCCAGGTGACCCAGCTCCCGGGCGACAACAAGATCCAGCACAACGCCGGCACCAGCCTCAACTGCGCCCAGGAGTTCCAGTTCGACGAGCCCTGCACCGGTAGCGGCGCCAGCGGCGCGTTCGGCTATTGTTTCGTGCCGGGCGCCACGCCCAGCGCGCAGTGCGTGGGCAGCAGCGAGTCGCCGGCCTACGTGGCCAAGGTGGGCTCGCTGCGCTGGTTCGTGGGCAACAATGCACGCGGCGGCACGTCGCTCTATCGCGCCATCGTCACCAACCGCGGCAGCACGAACAACCCCGACACCCTGCTCGACAACATCGAAGTGGTGGAGGGCGTGGAGGACATGACGGTGACCTACCTCGAGCAGGGCGAAAACGCCTACACCGTCCCCGCCGGCGTCGCCGACTGGTCGCGCGTGATCGCGACCCGGATCGAGCTGGTGATGGAGGGCACGCGCGGAGCGCTGACCGGCCGCGAGATCGAAGGTACCGATGGCGAAGCGCTCACGCGCCGGATGACCCACGTCGTGGCGCTGCGCAACCGGGAGGGCACCCTGTGAAGCCGACCATCTCCAACCTGCGCCGGCGCCAGCATGGCATCACCCTGGTAGTCGTGTTGCTGCTGCTCGTCATCGTCACCCTGCTGGGCCTGGCTGCCATGCGCGGCACGGTGATGCAGGAGCGCATGAGCGGCAACGCCGCGGCGCGCAGCATCGCTTTCCAGACCGCTGAATCGCTGCTGCGCGAGGCCGAGTCGCTGGCTGCCGGCAGGCCGAGCATGCCCGCATCGGGATGCAGCAATGGCCTGTGCGCGATGGCCGATCCGGGCGAGCCCTCTGCCTGGGAGGCGGACGGCTTCTGGACCACCGCCGGGGGCTACCGGTCCTCCACGGCGCTCGAGACCGGCAACATCGAAGCCGCGCGCTATGTCGTGGAAGACATGGGCGAGGGCATCGGTGGCCCCTCCGAATGCACCAGCGACATCGACCTTTCCGCCCCGACCTGCACGTCCACCGGCGGTGGCGCGAACAACTACCGCATCACCGCCTTCGTCCAGATGGACAACGGCGCGCAGGTGATGCTCCAGTCTGCTTACCAGGTGCCGTAACGGCAGGTGACCCGCATGAACACGCAAACCGCCCCGCAGTTCCGCAAGCGTTCCCTGCCCGCGCTGGCCGCCTTCGCGGCCACGCTGCTGGCCTTGCCGGTGTCCTCGGTGATGGCGCAGAGCTTCCCGTCCTACCCGCTGCAAACCGGCGCGGGCGACGTGGAGCCGAACATCATGTTCGTGCTCGACGACTCGGGCTCGATGGCCTTCGAGGAAATGCCCAACCCGGACGTCAGCACCATTTGCCGTCGTTCCAGCCGCGGCAGTTGCCAGGACAACACAATTACCGACAACACCTACGTCGGTAACACCGTGTATTACAACCCATTCGTCAACTACCAGCCCTGGCAGGCGTCCGACGGCCAGCGCATGACCGGCGGCACCTCGCTGACCTCCGTGTTCGGTTCGTTCAACTTCGCCGGTCCGGGCACGGGCGAGGAATTCGACACCATCGACCTCACCGACAGCGCCGACTGCGAGAACTACGACCGCAACAGCAACAGCACCACCGTTTGCGGCGGAACGCAGACCTTCTACGTCCCGAAGGATCCCAGCCAGACCTCCGCGACCTACCTGCGGGAAACAACGAACTACTATCGCTACCAGATCCGGCTGTACGAGGGCGCGCCGCGAATCATCCGCAGCGAGCTCGTCGCGGGCGGTGGCTATGGCGACTTCCCGCCGATCGTCAGCACTGAAACGGTGGTCGACGACCGCATCGCAAGTTGGGACAACGAAGATTTCGGTCGCAACGATTCGGGCAACTATGAGTTCGATCTCGATTTCGACGTGACCACCCTCCGGGCCCAGTTGAGGGGCAACGATCCCAATGCCCAGTTGTTCCTGCAGCAGCGCATCGGGAACAGCTGGGTCACGGTCTGCCAGGGTGCGAACCTCACGACCGATCCCGGGCGGACGAGCAATGAAGACTGCTCCGTGGCGAACGCGGAAGCCGACAACTACCGTGTCCGCGTGACGACGCCGAATGGGCAATACGACGGCGCTGACAACGTCGACATCGACGTCTTCGCGACCTATGAGCGCGAAACCACCACCCCGCAGGACACCGGCTGCAGCGTGGTCGGCAGCACCACCTACGCCTGGGGCAACTGCCGTTTCGCTGTGCCCACCACGGACCGCACCCAGGAGTCGGCGGAGTTCACCAACTTCGCGACCTGGTTCTCCTACCACCGCACCCGCATGAAGACGGCCAAGGCTGGCGCCAGCGAGGCGTTCAACGACCTTGGCGACAACGTGCGCGTGGGCTACCGCACGATCTGGAGCCGCAGCAACTTCGACATCCCGGTCGGCGATGGCAACAATGGTGTGTTCGAGGGTACCTCGCGGGATACGTGGTTCAGCCGCCTGTTTGGCGCCCGTGGCCGCAGCAGCACGCCGCTGCGCGCCGCGTTGTACGACACCGGCGAGTACTTCTCGCTCGACACCGCCGAAGGCCCCTATGGCCCGGCGGCTACCGACGACCAGCTTGAGTGCCGGCAGAACTTCGCCATCCTGACCACCGACGGCTACTGGAACGGCAGCATCGATTCCCGCAGCATCGGCGACCAGGACGGCACCAGCGGCGCCAACATCCTCAATCCCGAGGACAACACCAATACGGTGCGTTACACCCGCACCCACCCCTACCGCGACACGGCCAGCAGCACGAACTACAGCGACACGCTGGCCGACGTGGCGATGAAGTACTGGAAGACCGACCTGCGGCCGGACCAGGACAACATCATGCCGACCAGCACGTCGAACCCGGCGTTCTGGCAGCACATGGTGACCTTCGGCATCTCCATCGGCCTGAAGGGCACCGTGGACCAGGGGTCCGTGGCCGAAATCCTGCGTGATGGCCGTCCCCGCATCAATGGTACGGCGGTGGACTGGCCGGATCCCATGGATGGCGAGAACGCCGAACGCATCGACGACCTGCTGCATGCCGCGGTCAACGGCCATGGCGAGTTCATCGCCGCCAACAACGCCGAGACCTTCAGCACCGCGCTGAGCGGCGTGCTGGGCATCATCCAGTCGCGCCTGGCGTCCGGCTCCAACGTGGCCACCAACAGCACCACCTTCCAGTCCGACACCCGCATGTACCAGGCGACCTACCGCTCGGGCGTGTGGACCGGCGACCTGGTGGCGCGCGACGTGACCGCCTCGGGCGGCATCAGCAACACCGAAGCCTGGCGCGTGACCACGCGCATCGACGCCACCTACGACAACAACCAGTCCGGCGACGATTTCCACAATCGCGACGTGCTGACCTGGAGCGGTACCGGCGGCGCCACCTTCCCCACGACCGCCCAGGCCACCGCGCTGGCGCGAAGCACCGGGCCCGCCGTGGTCACCGGCGCAAACAACGCGGCCTACATCAAGGGCGACCAGTCGCTCGAGATCGCCAGCGGCGGCGTGCTGCGCAGCCGCACCACGGTGTTCGGCGACATCATCAACTCCTCTCCGTTCTACATCCGCGACTCCGAGCACATCTTCGTCGGCGCCAACGACGGCATGCTGCACGCCATCGATGCGCTCACGGGCAACGTGACCTTCTCCTACGTGCCCGCGGTCCTGAACTGGAGCAAGCTGGCGAGCATCAGCGACCCGGCCTACACCCACGGCTTCTTCGTGGACGGCCCGGTGCAGGTGTCGAGCTACCGCCTGGTTTCGGGTACCAACTACCTGGTGGGCACCCTGGGCCGCGGTGGCAAGGGCGCCTTCGCGCTCGATGTCTCCGACCCGGATTCGATGGCCAATGGCGACGTCCTCTGGGACAAGACCGCGGCCACCGACGCCGACATGGGCTACGTCACCGGCCTGCCGCTGATCGTCAAGGGCAACAACGACGAGATCCTCGCCGTCGTCCCGAACGGCATCGACAGCACCAACGGAAACGCGGTGCTGTACATCTACGACGTGACCGACGGCAGCCAGATCGCCAAGCTCAACACCGGCGTTGGCGGCGGCAACGGCCTGGCCTCGCCGCGCGCGGCCGACATCAACGCCGACGGCAAGGCGGATTACATCTACGCCGGCGACCTGAAGGGCAACATCTGGAAGTTCGACGTCACTTCCACGGATGACAACGACTGGGCGGTCGCCCTCGAAGGCGAACCCCTGTTCACCGCCACCGATGCCGACGGCAATCCGCAGCCGATCACCGGCGGCCTTGCCCTGGCCCGCGAGTCGGCCAACCCGCGCATCTGGATCACGTTCGGTACGGGGCGCCTGATCAGCATCAGCGACATGGCGTCCACCGACGTCCAGACCTGGTACGGCATCATCGACAACAACAGCACCGTCATCGAGGGTCGCGACGACCTCACCGAGCGCGAGATCGCGATCGTCGGCACCAATGCACAGGGCCGCAGCGTCCGTGCCTTCGAGGAATACGATCCGCTGCCCGTGAACTCGCGCGGCTGGTACGTCGACCTGGATGAACCGACCCCGGGCGAGCGCGTGGTCAGCGGCGCCCGCGTGAATGGCCGCGCCGCCTTCATCTCGAGCGTGATCCCCTCCGAGGGCAATGGCTGCGAGGCCGGCGGCAGTGGCTACCTCAACGCCATCGATGTCTTCACCGGCACCAGCCCGGAGGGTGCGGATGGCGGCGGCAGCTCCTCGTCCTTCTTCGACATCGACCGCAGCGGCTCCGGCTCCAACGACACCGTCACCGATGGCGACACGACGCTCCCGGTGGGCTCGGTGGACCTCGGCGTCGGCATGCCGACCGAGTCGAGCCAGATCGACGACCTCGTGCTGGTCTGCGGCTCGGACGGCACCTGCGAAGAGGTGCCTGCCTCGCCCCAGACCGGGGGTCCCGGCTCGCCGCGCCGCATGTCCTGGCGTGAACTGTACGGAGAGGATTGACCGATGACCCTGCATAACGACAAGGCGCGTGGTTTCACGCTGATCGAGCTGATGATCGCCGTGGCGATCATCGCGGTGCTCGCCGCCATCGCCTATCCGTCCTACGTGAACTACGTGACCAATACCCGGCGGGCGGCGGCTGCGGCCTGCCTGACGGAGATGTCGCAGTTCATGGAGCGCTATTACACGACCAACATGAGCTACGTCGGCTCGAAGGCCGCCCGCCAGGAATCGAGCTGCGAGCAGGAGTTGGAGTTGTTCTACGATTTCGACGTGGTGGGTGACCCGACGGCCTCGGCCTTCAGCATCACGGCTACGCCGAAGGGAATCCAGGAAGACCGGGACACCAAATGCGGCACGCTGGGCCTGAACCAGATCGGCGCCAAGACCGAAACGGGTTCGGGTACGCCGGTCGACTGCTGGTAACCCTTCCGCAGGGCAAGGGCAAAAGAAAAAGGCTCGCATCGCTGCGAGCCTTTTTCATTTCATCTGGCGCCCGAAGTTGGACTCGAACCAACGACCCCCTGATTAACAGTCAAGTGCTCTAACCGGCTGAGCTATTCGGGCGGGGACGGGCATTTTAAACGACACGGCCCCCCGGTCAAGCCCTCGCGGCTCAGGGAGCGTAGGGGCAGGGCGGATTTTCGGCCTCCCGGGCCCATTCCACGCGGGCGCGGCCGCCCAGGTTCACCACCACCGCGCCCAGCAAGCGCGCACCCCGGCGGCTGCAGGCGCGCAGGCTGAGGTTGTTGCCACCCGAGAACCCGCTGGGCTGGTAGCGCACGCGGTGGCGACCCACCGTGCTTCGCACTGCCACCGGCCCGGGCGCACGTTGCTCGGCCCAGAGGATGGCGCCGGCATCGAGGGGCTGCGGCGACCTTCCGGGGTCCCGGTAGACGATCCAGCCCTCGTCCCAGCGCAGGTCGAGCCGGCAGCTCAGCCCATCCGCACTGGGGCAGACGGTGACCGGGCGGCCCTGGGTGATGGCGGCCATGCGCGCCGACATCAGCGCCACGGTGAGCGCGTGGAAGGTGTTCATGGCGGCGAAGCGCTCCCGCATCGCCCCGAAGGCCGGCATCGCCACGGCCAGCGCGATGGCCAGCACCAGCACCACCACCACCAGTTCGACCAGCGTGAAGCCTTTGTCGCGACTCGACATGGCGCAGCCCTGCGGGAAGCCGGGGGCCAGTGTCCCCGGCGATCCCGGAACCTTGAACGGCAGGTCCCCGCATCCCCATGTAGGAAGCACGCCCGGGCGCGCGTCGGCTCGCCGCTATACTGCTCGTTTGCCCCCGCGAGGACGTCCCCCGTGTCCGACCGCTTCCAGCTCGTCGCCCCCTACCAGCCCGCCGGCGACCAGCCGCAGGCCATCCGCCGCCTGGTGGACGGGTTCGAGGCGGGCCTGGCGCACCAGACCCTGCTGGGCGTCACCGGCTCGGGCAAGACCTACACCATCGCCAACGTCGTCGAGGCGGTGCAGAAGCCCACCCTGGTGCTGGCGCCGAACAAGACCCTGGCCGCCCAGCTCTACGGCGAGTTCAAGTCCTTCTTCCCGAACAACGCCGTCGAGTACTTCGTCAGCTACTACGACTACTACCAGCCCGAGGCCTACATCCCGAGCACGGACACCTTCATCGAGAAGGACAGCAACATCAACGAACACATCGAGCAGATGCGCCTGTCGGCGACGAAGGCCCTGCTCGAGCGCCGCGATGCCATCGTGGTGGCCAGCGTCTCGGCCATCTATGGCCTGGGCGACCCGAACGAGTACTTCCGGATGGTGCTGCACCTGGTCAAGGGCGACCGCATCGACCAGCGCGAGCTGATCCGCCGCCTCACCGAGATGCAGTACAGCCGCAACGAGACCGAGCTGGTGCGCGGTGCCTTCCGCGTGCGCGGCGAGGTGGTGGACGTGCACCCGGCCGAATCCGAGATCGAGGCCCTGCGTATCGAACTGTTCGACGGCGAGATCGAGAACCTGTCGCTGTTCGACCCGCTCACCGGCCACGTCACCCGCAAGCTGCCGCGCTACACGCTGTACCCGAAGTCGCACTACGTCACCACGCGGCGCACCGTGCTCGAGGCCATCGAGACCATCAAGGCCGAGTTCACCGAGCGCATGGAGGTGCTGTACAAGGCCAACAAGCTGCTCGAAGCCCAGCGCCTGCAGCAGCGCACCATGTACGACATCGAGATGATGGCCGAGGGGGGCTTCTGCTCGGGCATCGAGAACTACAGCCGGCACCTCACCGGCCAGATGCCGGGCGAACCGCCGCCCTGCCTGTTCGACTACCTGCCGCCGGACGCGCTGCTGGTGGTGGACGAATCGCACGTGACCATTCCGCAGATCGGCGCCATGTACAAGGGCGACCGTTCGCGCAAGGAAACCCTGGTGGAGTTCGGCTTCCGGCTCCCGTCGGCGCTGGACAACCGCCCGCTGAAGTTCGAGGAATGGGAGCGCCGCTCGCCGCGTGCCATCTTCGTCTCCGCGACGCCGGGCAAGTACGAAATGGAGAAATCGGGCGACCAGGTCATCGAACTCGTGGTGCGCCCGACCGGCCTGATCGACCCCGAGGTCGAGATCCGCCCGGTCGCCACCCAGGTGGACGACGTGCTGTCCGAGATCCACCAGCGTGTGAAGCAGGGCGACCGCGTGCTGATCACCACGCTCACCAAGAAGATGGCGGAGAACCTCACCGACTACCTGGCCGAGCACGACGTGAAGGTGCGCTACCTGCACAGCGACGTGGACACGGTGGAGCGCGTCGAGATCATCCGCGACCTGCGCCTGGGCGTGTTCGATGTGCTGGTGGGCATCAACCTGCTGCGCGAAGGCCTGGATATGCCTGAGGTGTCGCTGGTGGCGATCCTCGATGCGGACAAGGAAGGCTTCCTGCGTTCAGAGCGCTCGCTGATCCAGACCATCGGCCGCGCCGCGCGCAACATCGACGGCCGCGTCATCCTGTACGCCGACCGCATGACCGGCAGTATGGAGCGCGCCATCGCCGAGACCGACCGCCGCCGCGAACGCCAGATGGCCTACAACACCGAACACGGCATCACGCCCGAAAGCGTCAAGCGCGACATCAAGGAGCTGATGGACAGCCCCTATGAGTCCCGCGAAATGGACCGCCTGACCCGCCCCGGCGTCGCCGAAGCCTCCAAACCCTTCGTCGGCTCAAACTTCCAGGCCGCGCTCAAGGACCTCGAAGGCCGGATGCG
>DNNT01000063.1 GCA_003497545.1 Arenimonas sp.
GAGCTGGTGGGTCCAGCGTTCGCCCAGCGCGCCGCCCAGCGTGGCGCCGGCCGAGCTGTTGCGGGCGCGGGTGGTGCCCTGGTCGAACTCGACGTCGGCGTCGGTGGCGACGGCGCTGAAGGCCAGGCGCTGGCTGCCCAGCGTGGTGCGGCCGCGCAGGCCCAGGTTGCGGTTGCGGTAGCCGTCGTCGTCGGGGTCGTAGGAGAAAGTGGCCAGCGGGTTGGTGGCGGAAAAGCCATGCAGGCGCTGGTAGCCCGCGGTCACGCCGAAGCCGTGGCTGGCGTCGCCGGTGCCGGTGCCGGCGCTGGCGCCGACGCGGCCGTAGCTGCCCGCGTGCAGGCGCGCCGAGGGCGCCGACGGGTCGCGGGTGAACACGTGGATCACGCCGGCGATGGCGTCCGAACCCCAGAGCGCCGCGCGCGGGCCGCGCACGATCTCGATGCGCTCGATCTGCGCCAGCGGGAGGTCCTGCAGCGACGCCAGCCCCGATGTCGAATTTCCCACGCGCACGCCATCNNCACGCCCTGGCCGGTGGAGCCGACGCGGATGCCGTCCACCAGCACCAGCGCGTGGTTGGCGTTGCCGCCGCGCAGGAACACGGTGCTGGCGCCGCCCGGGCCGCCGGTGCGGGCGATGTCGATGCCGGCCTGGCGGCCCAGCAGGTCGATCAGGTCGGGGGCCTGGCTGGCCTCGATGTCGGCGCGCGTGAGTACGGTGATCGAGGCAAGGGCCTCGGCCACCGGCTTCTCGACGCGGCTGGCGGTGACCTGGAGCGTGTCCAGGGTGGTGGCGTCCTGGGCCAGGGCGGCCGTGGACAGGGAAAGGTGGATCGCTGCGCAAAGCGCAGTGCAACGAAGGACGGGGTTCATCGGTTGTCTCCTGGAGCGCTCACCCGCGGGTCGTGTAGCCCGACGCGGGGAACAGGGGACGACGCCTGGCGGAATGGGGCCATGGCGCTGCCCCGCCGCCCTCCGCGACGTGCCGTGATGGCGGCCGGCGCAAAGCCGGACGGCCAGCCCCCGGCCGGTCTCCGGGCTTGCCAGTGGCGCGACGGGCGTCGTGCCGGCCTTCCGCCTTCCCATGCCCGGGGGCACAGTGGCTATCTGGAAGGTTTTGCTGGCCTACCGTTGCGGGGGCAGCGCCGGATTCGGACCGGCTTCCCGTGCACCAGGGGCGCGTGAAGTCTAGGTCAAGACGGGGGCGGCCGTCACGGCCCGCGGGCTCAATCGCGCAGGAACAGGCCGATCACGTCGTTGGTGAAGCGGCGGCCGAGTTCGGTGGGGCGCCAATGGCTGCCGTCCGCTTCCAGCCAGCCGCGTTCTCGCGCCGCGGCCAGTTCGTCGGCGATGGCCTCGCGTGGAAGGCCGGTGCGCGATTCGAAGTCGGCCAGGTCGAAGCCCTCGACCAGGCGCAGGGCGTTGAGCATGTAGTCGAAGGGCAGGTTTTCCGGCGCGATCGGGTCGTCGCCGCCGATGCCGCGCGGGGTGCCGGCGTGGGCGAGGTAGTCGCGCGGGTTCTTCAGCTTCCAGCGCCGGCGCACTTCGCCGCTGGCGCCCAGGCTGAGCTTGCCGTGGGCGCCGGCGCCGATGCCCAGGTAGTCGCCGAAGCGCCAGTAGTTGAGGTTGTGCACGCACTGGCGGCCCGGGCGGGCGTAGGCGCTGACTTCGTACTGGGCGTAGCCGGCGGCGGCCATGGCTTCGATGCAGCGCTCCTGGATGTCCCAGGCGGTGTCTTCGTCGGGCAGGCCCTCGGGCGGGCGGGCGGCGAAGGCGGTGTTGGGTTCCATGGTCAGCTGGTAGTGCGACAGGTGCGCCGGCTGCAGCGCGATGGCGCGCTCCACGTCGTGCAGGGCCATGGCAAGGTCCTGGCCGGGCAGGGCGTACATCAGGTCGAGGTTGAGGTTGTCGAGGCCAGCGTCCTGCGCCAGCTTCACCGCGCGCTCGGCCTCGGCGCTGTCGTGGATGCGGCCCAGTCGCGCCAGGCAGCCGTCGTCGAAACTCTGGATGCCGAAGCTGACGCGATTCACGCCGGCGGCGCGGTAGCCCTCGAAGCGGCCGAATTCGGCGGTGCCGGGGTTGCACTCCATGGTGATTTCCGCGCCCGGGGCGAAGCGCAGGCGGGCGCTGCAGGCGGCCAGGATGTCGCCGATGGCTTCCGGCGGGAACAGGCTGGGCGTGCCGCCGCCGAAGAACACGCTGTGCACGGTGCGGCCCCAGGCCAGCGGCAGGTCCTGTTCGAGGTCGCGCACGAGCGCGGCGATGTACTCGCGCACGGGCAGCTCGCCGCTCTGCCCGTGCGAATTGAAGTCGCAGTACGGGCACTTCTTCACGCACCACGGGATGTGGACGTAGAGCGAGAGCGGCGGCGGGATCAGCACGGCTTCAGCGACCGGCCAGGCGCTCGCGCAGGCGCTCCAGCGCCTGGCCGCGGTGGCTGATGCGGTTCTTGGTGCCGGCGTCGAGCTCGGCGGCGGATACGCCGAGCACGGTGTCCAGGAACACCGGGTCGTAGCCGAAGCCGCCCGCGCCGCGCGGCGCGCCGAGGATGCGGCCGTGCCAGCTGCCCTCGGCGATGATCGGCTGTGGGTCGTCGGCGTGGCGCAGCAGCACCAGCACGCAGTAGAAGTGCGCGCTGCGCGCTTCGCCCGGCACGTCGTGCAGGGCCTTGAGCAACTTGGCGATGTTGGCGGCCGAATCGCCGTGCACGCCGGCATAGCGCGCGCTGAGCAGGCCGGGCGCGCCGCCGAGCGCATCGACCACCAGGCCCGAATCGTCGGCCAGCGCCGGCAGGCCGGTGGCGGCGCTGGCGTGGCGGGCCTTGAGGATGGCGTTCTCGACGAAGGTGAGGCCGTCCTCGACCGCGTCCGCCACGCCCAGCTCGCCCTGCGTCACCAGCGCATAGCCGGCATCGGCCAGCAGCGGCTGCAACTCCGCCAGCTTTCCCTTGTTCGAGGTGGCCAGTACCAGCTTCTGCATCTTCAGCCGGCCAGCGCGGCGCGCTGGAGGGCGATGAGTTCGTTGACGCCCTTGCCAGCGAGTTCCAGCAGTGCGTCGAGTTCCTCGCGCCGGAAGGCGTGGCCTTCGGCGGTGCCCTGGAGTTCGATGAAGCCGCCGCCGTCGTTCATCACCACGTTCATGTCGGTGTCGCAGCCGCTGTCTTCGCGGTAGTCGAGGTCGAGCACGGGCGTGCCCTGCCAGATGCCCACCGACACCGCGGCGACGGCGCCGAGGATGGGGTCGCGGGTGATTTCGCCGCGGGCCTTGAGCCAGGCCACCGCGTCGCAGAGCGCCACGTAGGCGCCGGTGATGGCGGCGCAGCGGGTGCCGCCGTCGGCCTGCAGCACGTCGCAGTCGAGCGTGATGGTGCGTTCGCCCAGGGCCTTGCGATCCACGCAGGCACGCAGCGAGCGGCCTACCAGGCGCTGGATTTCCAGCGTGCGGCCGCCCTGCTTGCCGCGCGAGGCCTCCCGGTCGTTGCGGGTGTTGGTGGCGCGCGGGAGCATGCCGTATTCGGCCGTCACCCAACCTTCGCCCTTGCCGCGCAGGAAACCCGGCGCCTTGTTGTCGATGCTGGCGGTGCAGAGCACGCGGGTGTCGCCGAAGCTGACCAGCACCGAGCCTTCGGCGTGCTTGGTGTAGTTGCGCTCGATGCGGACCTCGCGCAATTCGTCGTGGGCACGGCCGCTGGGGCGGTTGGAGCTGGTCATCGGGTGGGTCCGGCAATCTTTGGCCGGCTAGATTACCATTCGGGCTCCCAGCCACCGGGCCCGCCCATGATCCGCAGCATGACCGCCTTCGCCGCCTGCGAGCGCGCCGCCACCGGCGGCCAGCTGGCCTGCGAGCTGCGCGCCGTGAACCACCGCTTCCATGAACTGGGCATCCGCGCGCCCGAGGAACTGCGGGCCATCGAACCCGCGCTGCGCGAACGCGTGGCCCAGAAGGTGTCGCGTGGCAAGGTGGACCTGGTGCTGCGCTTCCGCCCGGCCGCCGGCGCCCGCGCCGAGCTGCGCCTGAACCAGCCGCTGCTCGACCAGCTGGCCGAGGCCGCCCAGGCCGCCGACATGCGCTTCCCGGGCCTGCGCACCGACTTCACCGAGCTGCTGCGCTACCCCGGCGTGGTCGAGGAAGAAGCGCTGGACCAGGCCGGCCTGCAGGCCGATGCCCTGGCCCTGCTCGACGCCACCTTGGCCGAATTCGTCGCCGCGCGCGAGCGCGAGGGCGCCAAGCTGGCGGCGGTGATGCGCGAGCGCATCGACGGCATCGAGCGCATCACCGTGCAGGTGCGCGAATGGCTGCCGGAAATCCGCGCCGCCCTGCGCGCCAAGCTCGACGCGAAGCTGGCCGACCTGAAGCTGCCGCTCGAACCCGCCCGGCTGGAGCAGGAAGTGGTGCTGAACCTGCAGAAGATCGACGTGGACGAGGAGCTCGACCGCCTGGCCAGCCACGTCGCCGAGGCGCGCCGCGTGCTGGACCTGCCCGAGGCCGTGGGCCGCCGGCTCGATTTCCTCATGCAGGAATTCAACCGCGAGGCGAACACCCTGGGTTCGAAGTCGGTGGACAGCCGCACCACGCAGGCCGCGGTCGAGCTCAAGGTGCTGATCGAACAGCTGCGCGAACAGGTCCAGAACCTCGAATGAACGCTCCCGCCCGCGGCACCCTCTTCATCGTCGCCGCGCCCTCGGGCGCCGGAAAGTCGAGCCTGGTCAACGCCGTGTTGGCGCGCGAGCCGGGCATCGCCCTGTCCATTTCCTTCACCTCGCGCGGCCCGCGGCCGGGCGAGCGCCATGCCCAGCACTACCACTTCGTGTCCCGCGAGGAATTCGAGCGCATGGTGGCGGCCGGCGATTTCTTCGAACACGCGCTGGTGCACGGCGACTACAAGGGCACGGCCCGGCAGTCGGTGGAGCCGCAGCTGGCGGCCGGCAAGGACGTGCTGCTGGAAATCGACTGGCAGGGCGCCCGCCAGGTGCGCGAGAAGATGCCGGAGGCGGTGAGCGTGTTCATCCTGCCGCCGTCCAAGGACGCGCTCGAGACCCGCATGCGCAACCGCGGCCAGGACAGCGAGGAAACCATCGCCCGGCGGCTGGCGGCGGCGCGGGAGGAGATGTCGCACTTCGACGAGTTCGACTACGTCATCGTCAATGAGCACTTCGACGCCGCCGCGGCCGAGCTTCGGGCCATCTTCGTGGCCCACCGCCTGCGCCGGGCGGCCCAGGCCGAGCGTCACGCCGGCCTGATCCGCGACCTGCTGGCCTGAACCGGCCCGGATTTGCGCGGGCCCGGACCCGGGCGTACAATACGCGGTTCGCGTAACCCATTGATTTTCCGTGGATGCCCTGGCCGGGCAGCCGCGGTCGAGGAGATCCCATGGCCCGCATCACCGTGGAAGACTGCCTGTCCGTCGTGGACAACCGCTTCGAGCTGGTCCTGATGGCGTCCAAGCGCGCCCGCCAGCTGGCCAAGGGCGTGGACCCGGCGCTGGACAACAGCGAGAACCAGGACAAGCCGACCGTGCTGGCCCTGCGTGAAATCGCCGCCCGCAAGGTCGACTCGGCCATGATCGAGGAAGTCGAGAAGCTCGAGCGCGAGCGCGCCGAGCGCGAGGCCCTGGAGTGGGCCGCGGCCGAGGTCGTCGACGACGACCTGTCCAAGGGCGGCGACGACCTGTAACGCCCCCGGCATTGATGCGTTTCCCGCGGCCGCGTAGGCTGCGGGCATGTCTTCCTTCTCCAAGCCACGACTGGCGGAATCGCCCTGCCCGGACCCCTGTCCGGACGCCGTGGCCGTGCTAGAACGCAAGCTCGGGGAATACCTGCCGGCCGACCAGGTCCAGCGGGTCCGGCGCGCCTATGAGGTAGGCGCCCGTGCCCACGAGGGCCAGCTGCGCAAGAGCGGCGAGCCCTACATCACCCACCCGATCGCCGTCGCCGGCATCCTGGCCGAGCTGCGCCTGGACGCGGAAACGCTCTGCGCCGCCATCCTGCACGACGCGCTCGAGGACACGCCGCTGCCGCGCAGCGAGATCGAGCGCGAGTTCAGCCCGGCCGTGGCCGAACTGGTGGACGGCGTCACCAAGCTCGACAAGCTGCATTTCCGCGACCGCCAGGAAGCCGCCGCCGAAAGCTTCCGCAAGATGATGCTGGCGATGGCGCGCGACCTGCGCGTCATCCTGATCAAGCTGGCCGACCGCCTGCACAACATGCGCACGCTCGATTCGATGGCCGCCGAATCGCGCCGCCGCATCGCCCGCGAGACGCTCGAGATCTACGCGCCCATCGCCCAGCGCCTGGGCATGAACAAGATCAAGGCCGAACTGCAGGACCTCGGTTTCCGCGCGCTGTACCCGAAGCGACACGCCGTCATTTCGCGGCGCATCGCCTCGCAGCCGGTGATGCGTCGCGAGGCCCTGGCCACGGTCGAGGCGCAGCTGGCCCAGCGCCTGGCCCAGGAAGCCTTGCCGCACACCCTGGTGAGCCGGGTGAAGTCGCCCTGGAGCATCTACACCAAGATGCGCCAGGAGAACAAAAGCCTGGAGCAGGTGCTGGACGTGTTCGGCTTCCGCATCGTGGTGCCGGGCGTGATGCAGTGCTACCACGCACTGGGCGCGGTGCATTCGGTCTACAAGCCGCTCGACGCCCGCTTCCGCGACTTCATCGCCATCCCCAAGGCCAACGGTTACCAGAGCCTGCACACGGTGCTGTTCGGACCCTACGGCGCGCCGGTGGAAGTGCAGATCCGCACCGAGGAAATGGACCTGGTGGCCGAACGCGGCGTGGCCGCGCACTGGCTGTACAAGAACGCCGGCACCGGCAGCAGCGCCGCGCAGGCACGCGCCCAGGACTGGATCCGCAACCTGATGGACACCCAGCAGGCTGCGGGCTCTTCGCTCGAGTTCCTGGAAAACGTGAAGGTCGACCTGTTCCCGGACGAGGTCTACCTGTTCACGCCCAAGGGCGACATCATGGCGCTGCCGCGCAACGCCACCACCCTGGATTTCGCCTACGCCGTGCACACCGACGTGGGCAACCACGCCGTCGCCGCGCGCGTGGACAAGAAGCTGGTGCCGCTGCGCACCAAGCTGGCCAGCGGCCAGAGCGTGGAAATCATCACTGCGCCCTCCGCCTCGCCGGGCCCGCAGTGGCTTGAGTACGTGGTGTCGAGCAAGGCGCGCACCGCCATCCGCCACTTCCTCAAGCGCCTCGAGCACGAGGACGCGGTGGACCTGGGCCACCGCATGCTCGACCGCGCGCTCGAGGCCATGGAAAGTTCGCTCGACCGCATCCCGGCCGGGCGCATCGAACAACTGCTGGGCGACCTGCGCTACCGCAGGCTCGAGGAACTGCTGGCCGACATCGCCCTGGGCAACCGCATGCCGGCGCAGGTGGCGCGCATGATGGTGCACGGCCAGGACGAGTTGCCGCTGCCGTCGGCGCCGCTGCCGCCGGTGCCCACCGAACGCATCATGATCAGCGGCAGCGAGCGCGGCGTGCTCAGCTTCGCCGCCTGCTGCCACCCGATCCCCGGCGACGAGATCATGGGTTACCTCAGCGCCGGCAAGGGCGTGGTGGTGCACCGCGCCGACTGCCCGAACGTGGCCGAATACCGCAAGTTCCCCGAACGCTGCGTGCCCATGGCCTGGGATCGCAACGTCGAGGGCGACTACCGCGTCATGCTGCGCATCGAGGTGGAGAACAAGCCCGGCGTGCTGGCCCAGGTGGCGGCGGCGGTGGCCGAGAGCAATTCCAACATCGACGCGGTCGAATACCGCGAGCGTGACCTGACGGTGTCGGTGATGGAGTTCTCGATCGAAGTGCGCCACCGCAAGCACCTGGCCGACGTGATCCGGCGCATCCGCCGCCTGGGCGTGGTGCACGGGGTGCAGCGCGTCTGAGCGCGGCTGGCGGGCGGTCGCGCGCCGCTCCTACAATGGCCGTCCACGCCGAACGCCGAGGTCCGCCATGCCCCGCCATGCCATCAGCACCCCGAACGCCCCCGCCGCCATCGGCCCGTATTCGCAGGCCGTGCGCGCCGGCGGCACGGTTTACCTGTCCGGCCAGATCCCGCTCGATCCGGCCACCGGCGAGCTGGTGCAGGCCGACATCGCCACCGAGGCGCGNNTTTTCGACAACCTCAAGGCGGTGTGCGAAGCCGCGGGTGGCTCGATGGATGACGTCGCGCGCGTCGGCATCTACCTCACTGACCTGTCCGACTTCGCCCAGGTCAACGCCGTGATGGCGGACTACTTCCAGGCGCCGTACCCGGCGCGTTCCACCATCCAGGTTTCGGGCCTGCCGCGCGGCGCGCGCGTCGAGGTCGACGCCGTGCTGGTCACCGGCTGAGTGATGGCCGTGCCGCCGCGCCGCCGCGGCGCCGGCGCCGCCGCGCCTTCGCTGGCCGCGGGCGGCGGGGCGCGCGTGGGCACGCTGCCCGGCGTCGGCCCGAAGGTGGCTGAAAAGCTCACCGCGCGCGGGCTGGAAACCGTGCAGGACCTGTGGCTGCACTTGCCGCTGCGCTACGAGGATCGCACCCGCATCACCGCCATCGCCGACCTCGTGCCGGGCCAGCCGGCCCAGGTCGAGGCGCGCGTGGTGGCGGTCGAACGCAGCTTCCGTTACCGGCCGATGCTGCGGGTGGCGGTGGGCGATGAATCGCGCGGCACGCTGGTGCTGCGCTTCTTCCACTTCGGCAAGGCGCAGGTGGCGCAGTTCGTGCCGGGCCGGCGGCTGGTGTGTTACGGCGAAGCGCGTCCGGGCCAGCACGGCCTGGAGATGGTGCACCCGAGCTACCGCCTGCTCGCCGACGACGCCGACGCGACGCCGCGCGACCGTCTCGACCCCGTGTATCCGGCGGTGGAGGGGCTGGGCCCGGCTTCGGTGGCGAAGCTGGTGGGCGAGGCGCTCAAGCGCCTGCCGCCGGCCGCAGAGCTCGAACTGCTGCCGTCCGGACTGCGAGACCGCCTCGGCTTGCCGACCCTGCGCGAAGCGCTGCTGACCGCGCACCGCCCGCCGCCCGACGCCGACCTGGCGCTGTTCTCGGCCGGCCGGCACCCCGCACAGCGCCGGCTGGCGCTCGAGGAGCTGCTGGCGCACCACCTGAGCCTGCGCCGCCAGCGCATCGCCCTGCAGCAGCAGGGCGCGCAACCGTTGCGCGGCAAGGGGGCGTTGGTGAAGCGCCTGCGTGCATCGCTGCCGTTCGCGCTGACCGGTGCGCAGGAACGCGTGTACGCA
>DNNT01000228.1 GCA_003497545.1 Arenimonas sp.
CAACTGGCCCGGCTGCAGCGCGATCTCATCCACTGGCTGGAGGGAGAGCGCCGTGGCTGAGCGCGTTGAAGTCGACCTGATCGTCGAGGCCATTGCCCGGGGCTTCGACAAGGTCGCCGGCGAACTCAAGGGGACCGGCCAGGCGGCCGAGGAGACCGGGCGCAAGACCAAGCAGGCCGGCTTCTCGTTCACCGAGCTCAAGAGCGCCCTCGGCCTGGCGCAGCAGGCCCTGGGCTATCTCAAGCAGGGCTACGAGGCGGTCATCACGCCCACGCTCCAGCTGGCGCAGCAGACGCGCGACCTGGCGCGCGAGAACAGCCTGAGCGCGCGCGAGGCGTCGACCATGATCCAGGCGGCCGACGACCTGAAGATCTCCTACGCAACACTCCGCACGGCTTCCAAGACCCTGAACCAGCAGGGCATGCAGCCCAACCTGGAAACGCTCATCAACTTGGGCGAGCAATACCGCGCTTTCACCGACCCGGTGGAGAAGGCGCAGTTCGCGCTCAAGAAGTTCGGGCGCGCCGGGCTGGAGATGCAGAAGTTCCTGGAGGCCACGCCCGAGCAGCTGCGCGACATGGCCAAAGGCGCCGAAGAAGCCGGCCTGATCATGGACGAGCAGGCGGTGGCCGCCGCCCGGCGCTACGAGATTGCGCGGGACGGATTGCAGGACACACTGCTGGGACTGAAGGTGATGCTGGGCAATGCCGCCATCCCGGCGCTGACGGCCTTTGCCAACCAGCTCCAGGAGACCGGCATGTTCGCCTTCGGCTTCGACGACATTCTGAAGGCCGGCGTGGCAGCCTATAAGGAATATACCGGCGCGACAGATGACAGCGCCGCCGCCGCCGACGAACTGGCGGGCGCGCTGGACGACACCACCACCGCCNNTGCAGGTGGCCAAGGGGATGGAAGCCATCAAGGCCGCCGGCGAGGCCTGGCTCTCTGGCACAGCCGGCGATGTGCAATCGGCGCTGGAAGCCAGCGGAGTCAAGGGCAAGAAGTTCTATGACGCCCTGGGGATAATCGACGCTCTGTTCGATACCCAGACGGTTAAATCCGAGGAGCGCAAAGACGCGCTCAAGAAGATTACCGACGAGTTTAAGCGCACCGGGGATATCGAAGCCTATCGGGCCGGCCTGCAGAGTCTGTATGCGGAAGACTTCTNNACCGGACGTTCACGTACACCTTCAACATGGTTACGATCGGAAGTCAGCCGTCCGGCATGCCGGATTGGTCAGCGGGCGAAAAGGATTACGTCCCAGGCGGCGCCCGCCGGACTGCGCCAGCGCTTACCAAACCCAAGAGCGGGCGCCTGATTGGCGACTACGCCGAGGGCGGTTCCTTCATCGTGCCCGGGTCGGGCACGGGCGACCGGCGCTTCAGCATCGGCCTGGCGCCGGGCGAGCGCGTGGACGTGACCCCCAAGAGCGGACGGGGTAGCGGGGGTGACACGTTCAACATCAAGATCAGTAACGAGATCGACCTGGCGCGGTTTCTCGCGCTGCTCAGGCAAGCCAAACGCTGATGGCCCCGACCTTCAACATCACCGACGGCACGACCACCATCAGCCTGATCAACGCCAGCGGGTTGTTCTCCCTGTTCAGCAACCGGCCGGGCGAGACGGTGCTGGACGTGCTCTCTACCCGCTCAACGCTCTCGGACGGCCGGGCGGTCAACCTGATCACCCGTGACGCCGTTCCGGAAGTGATCGAGTGCCGGCTGATCGGCACCAGCCACGACAACGCCGCCAGCCAGCTCCAGGCGTTGCAGGCGCNNAGAAACCAGCTCGCGCTACAGCCTGATTTTGTGGGGCGAGGCCCGGTTGCTGGATGATCCGCTCAATCCGACCTTTGCGAATTGGAACGCCCTGCGCGTTCAGATCACCCTGCTGCGCGAGCCGTGGTGGCGCGATTCGGTTCCGGGCACGCTGCCCACGCCGCTGACGATTACGCAGGCGGAGGCGCCGGCGCAGGGCACGATGCTGTTCGTGCCCAACCAGCACAGCGGGTTTGCCCTGACGGATATCTACAACTACGACGACAGCGCCGGGACGTTCTCGGCCAACCTGGTGGCCTCGACGGCCTTCAGCTACTTCCCGGCCGCGCCGGCGGTGAACGACATTGTGTATTTCGGGTCGACGGCCGGCCCGTTCTTCAACCTGTGCCTGAACATCGGCGTGGCGGCGGTGACCAACTGCACCTACCAGTGGCAATACTGGAGCGGCGCGGCCTGGAGCGATGCGACCGACATCGTGGACGGCTACGCCCTGGGGCTCTCGGGCACGCTGGTGTCCACCGGGGTTCACGTCATCCGCTTCAACGGGGCGCAGGCCTGGGCCAAGACCACCATCAACGGGGTCAATGCCTACTGGCTGCGGCTGAAGATCACCGCCTTCACCAGCTGGACCACCAGCCCGACGCAGGCCAGCATCGCGGTCTACACCGCCAAGACCGAATACATCGAACTGGACGCCGCCGACACCCANNCTGATGCGCCTGCTGCTGCACGCCGGCGGCGGGAATATGCTGGCGGTGGGCACCACTGTGCCGCATTCCAACTGGATCGCCATCGGCGCCAAGAGCCGCGGCCTGGACAACTTTGCGGGGCGGCTGAACCTGAGCGGGACCGGCAACCCGGCGGAGTGGTCGGCCACGATGGGCACGGACACCAGCACCAGCGCCGACGCTTCGGAGGCCAGCGCTCTGCGCTGCGGCTGCACCTTCGCCACGGACACCGCGCTCGTAACGCGGGTAACGCTGGATTTTGCAGATGCCACGCTGGCCAAGTTCAAGGACTGGGAGGGCCTGTACCAGGTCTACCTGACCTGTCAGCAGTCGGCCAGCACGGCCGGCCTGGCCAAGGTGCGGCTGGACATTGAGTGGGGCGGCTATGCGTCCGCGGAGGTCAAGAGCGACCTGAAGTCGCTGACGCTGGTGAACGCCGGCAAGGAGTACGTGGACCTGGGCCGCTTCCGCTTCCCGCCGGTGGGCTCGTTCGCGGTCAACGGCGCCGCCTC
>DNNT01000291.1:0-1958 GCA_003497545.1 Arenimonas sp.
CCGGGTGGCGACGAGCGCGAGCACTTCACGCGTGCGCTCGTCCGGCGGGAAGGCGCGCGGCGCCGGCAGGAGCCCCGGGCCGCGGCGGTCGAAGCTGCCGCGGTTGGCGGTGTCGAAATTCCACTGGCCACCGACCGGTTCCTTGCCGTCCATCAGCACGCCTTCGCGCTTGCGCAGCCAGCGGTAGAACAGCTCGAGGCGGAATTCGCGGCGTTTGCCGGCCCAGGCCTCGAAATCGTCGGCGTCGCAGTAGAAATGCCGGTCCGGGCGTTCGGCCCAAACCACGCCGGCGTCGCGGCAGGTCGCCGGCAGGGACTGGGCGAGCCGCCATTCGCCGGGTTTCACCGCCAGCACCTTGCCCGGGCGCAGCGCGCCGAGGTCCTCTCCGATGGCCCGGCCATCATGGATGCGTGGCTCGTCGATCGGGTCGACGAGCTCGCCAAGCTCGCGATGCACCAGGAGGCCTTGGCGNNGCGTCGGTGGCCGGGTCGAAGTCGTCGAACACGGCCGACTGGCGATCCAGCTGGTCGCCGAGCAGGAGCACGAGGTGGCGCAAGGGGGCTTTCATCGCGGCAGTCTGGCGCCGCGGCCGTGCAGGAAACGCCAAAGGCGGCGCGCTCAGCCGACCCCGCCCAGATACTCGCGCGGGATGCGGCCGTTCAGGCCCACCAGAATTTCGTAGGGAATGGTGCCGGCCGCCTGCGCCACTTCCTCGCAGCGGATGTCGCGACCGCCCTGGTGGCCGATGAGCACCACCTCGTCCTCGTTGTAGGCGGTGCCGGCCGGGCCGATGTCGACCATGAACTGGTCCATGCAGATGCGCCCGACGATGGGGTGGCGCTGGCCGCGGATGAGCACCTCGCCGCGCGAGGACAGCGCGCGCGGGAAACCATCGCCGTAACCGATGGGCACCGTGACCACCCGCGTGTCGGTGCCCGGCGCCCAGGTGGCGCCATAACTCACCGGCTGCCCGGCCGGCACCACCTTGAAGTACACCACCTGCGAGACCAGCGACAGCGCCGGCCGCAGCGCCACCGTGGGCCGCGAGGCCGGGTCGGGCAACACGCCGTAGAGCGCGATGCCGGGCCGCACCATGTCCAGATGGGTGCCCGGGAAATGCAGCACTCCACCCGAGTTGGCCAGGTGCCGCAGCGGCATCGGCGCGCCGATGCGTTCGAAATGCGCGCAGGCCTCCAGGAACCGTTCCAGTTGCCGCGCCGTCATCGGCGACTCGGGTTCGTCGGCGCAGGACAGGTGCGAATACACGCCCTTGACCCGGCACCAGCGCGACCCGACCGCCGCCTCGATGAACGGCCCGGCGTGGTAGCTGTGCACGCCGATGCGTTCCATGCCGGTGTCGATCTTCAGGTGCACGGTGGCAGTGCGGCCCAGGGCCTCGGCCGCGGCTTCGACCTGGCGCAGCTTGTCGAGCGAGGAGACGGTGATTTCCAGGTCGTGGGCAATCAGCGCCGCCGCCTGCGGCCCGAAGATGCCGCCCATCACCAGGATCGGCAGGTGCACGCCCGCCTGGCGCAGCGCGATGCCCTCCTCCAGGAAGGCCACGCCCAGCTGTTCCACGCCCTGGGCCTGCAGGTGCAGGCCCACCGGCACCAGGCCGTGGCCGTAGGCATTGGCCTTGACGATGGCCATCACCGGCACCCCGGTGCGGGCCCGCAGGGCGCGCAGGTTGTGGCTCAGCGCGTCCAGGTCGACGCGGATGCGGGTGGGGCGCGCGGTGTCGGTCATGGCGGGATTCTAGCCCGCCCCGCGCCGGCTTACTCGAAGCTGCCGACGCTGTCGCGGGCCAGGTTGTCGAAGCGGGTGTATTCGCCGAAGAACTTGAGCTTGATGGTGCCGGTGGGGCCGGAACGCTGCTTGCCGATGATGACCTCGGCCAGGCCCTTGTCGGGCGAATCCTTGTGGTAGTACTCGTCGCGGTAGATGAACATGATGATGTC
>DNNT01000291.1:1984-5026 GCA_003497545.1 Arenimonas sp.
ATCAGCTGCAGGTAGTCGATGACGATCAGGCCCAGGTCGTGCTCGCGCTTGATGCGTCGCGCCTTGGAACGCAGCACGTCGGGCGACAGCGCCGGCGTGTCGTCGATGAAGACCTTCACGTCCGAGAGCATCTTGATGGCCATGTTCACGCGCGACCAGTCTTCGTCTTCCAGCTGGCCGGTGCGCAGGCGGGTGGCGTTGACGCGGCCGATGGACGAGATCAGTCGGAAGGCCAGCTGCGAGGACGACATTTCCATCGAGTAGACGGCGACGGCCTTCTTGGTCTTGATGGCGCCGTATTCGGCGATGTTGAGCGCGAGGGTCGTTTTACCCATGGCCGGGCGCGCCGCCAGGATGATCAGGTCGGACGGCTGAAGGCCGGCGGTCATTTCGTCGAGGTCGGTGAAGCCGGTGGGCAGGCCGGTGACGTTGCCCTGGTTTTCGTAGCGCTCCTGCAGGATCTGGAAGGCGTCCTTCATGGCGTCGCGCAGCGACACGAAGTCGGCGCGGCCGCGGCGGCCCTGCTCGGCGATCTTGAACACGCGCTGCTCGGCGGCCGACAGCACTTCCTGGCTGTCGCGGCCCTCGGGCTGGAAACCGTCGTTGACGATTTCCGTGCCGGCCTCGATCAGCTGCCGCAGCACGGCCTTCTCGCGCACGATCTCGGCGTAGGCCTTGATGTTCGCGGCCGAAGGGGTGCTGGAGGCCAGTTCGATGAGGTAGCCGGTGCCGCCGATCTGCTCGGACAGGCCATTGGCCTCGAACCACTCGCCCAGGGTGACGGCGTCGAAGGGTTTGTTCTTCTCGCTCAGGTCGCGGATGGCGCGGTAGATCAGCCGGTGGTCGCGGCGGTAGAAGTCGTGTTCGGTCAGGAAGTCGCCGACGCGGTCGAGCGAATCGGGCGCCAGCATCAGGCCGCCGATGACGGCCTGCTCGGCCTCCACGGACTGCGGCGGGACGCGCAGGGCGTCAATGCGGGCTTCGGTGCGTTGCGATTCGGGGCGTGCGGACATGGTCGCCTGGTTCTGGTGGCGCCTGGCGCCGGTGGATGGGACTCGGGTCGGCCATCGTAGCCATCCCCTGCCCCGTGCGTTAGGCATAAGCCTGTGTATAACCGGTGGGAATCTCACCCGCCGAGACGCCACCTGCCCCTTGAAACAGCGGGGGCGCCGCAGCGCCCCCGTCGTGACACGCTTGGCGGGGCAGGCTCAGTGCACGCAGATCGCGTCGCCGGCGTCGCCCTTGCCGGTGCCGCCCTGCTCCTCGCACAGCAGGATGAACAGGTTGCAGCTGCCGCCTTCGCCGTTGTTGGTGCAGCAGGTGATGGTCTTGTTCTCGGTGCTGCAGTCGGCGGTCTCGTAGGCCTGGGGATTGCCGTTGGGGTCGGTGGCCGGGGCAAAGCGGCCCGGGGTCGGCACCGTCGTGACCGGTGGCTTGCGCGTGGCCGGGGCGACCCGGGCCGGGCGCGCCGGCTNNCGGGCGTCGATCTCGTCGGGCTCGATGCCCTGGGTGGCGGCGGGTGCCGTGGCGGGCTTGCGCACGGCGGTGGACGCCGCGGCGGTGGCGACGGCCGCGCCCAGGGCGAGCGCGACCAGCAGGCGGGCAAGTGGTTTCATGGCCGTTCTCCTGTGTGGCGGGATGCCACAAGGAAAACAACGCCCCGCGGCGGCACGCTCGGCCAGCCCCGTCCCCGGAAACACGAAGGCCGCCTTGCGGCGGCCTTCGCGGGAAACCCGGTCGCGGGGGCGATCAGGCTTCGGCTTCGACCAGCACCTTGACGCTGGTGTGGACGTCGGCATGCAGGCGCACTTCGATCTCGAACTCGCCGGTGCGGCGCAGCGGGCCTTCGCCCAGCACCACCTCGTTCTTCTCGAGCGGGAAGCCGGCGGCGGTGAAGGCCTCGGCGATGTCGCGCGGGCCGACCGAACCGAACAGCTTGCCTTCGGTGGAAGCGTTGGCGGCGATGGTGACGGTGGCGCCTTCGAGCTTGGCCTTGCGGGCTTCGGCTTCGGCGTGCACGGCGTTGGCCTTGGCTTCGTACTCGGCGCGCTTGGCTTCGAACGCGGCCACGTTGTCGGCGGTGGCCGGCACGGCCTTGCCGTAGGGGATCAGGAAGTTGCGGCCGTAGCCCGGCTTGACCTTGACCTTGTCGCCCAGGCCGCCGAGGTTGACGACCTTCTGCAGGAGGATCAGTTCCATTTCATTTA
Source organism: Arenimonas sp. (assembly GCA_003497545.1). Lineage (GTDB taxonomy): Bacteria > Pseudomonadota > Gammaproteobacteria > Xanthomonadales > Xanthomonadaceae > Arenimonas. The sequence goes on from DNNT01000291.1 coordinate 4,192, forward strand.
CTCCGTAACGTTAGCGGGGCGCGCGGCCCCGCAACTGTGGCTGTCCGTCAGGATCAGTTCTGGTGGTTGTCGGTGTACGGGATCAGGGCCAGTTCGCGGGCGCGCTTGATCGCGGTCTGCAGCTGGCGCTGGTACTTCGACTTGGTGCCGGTGATGCGGCTCGGGACGATCTTGCCGTTCTCGGTCAGGTACTGGCGCAGGGTGTTGAGATCCTTGTAGTCGATCTCCTTGACGCCCTCGGCCGTGAACTTGCAGAACTTGCGGCGGCGGAAAAACTTGCTCATGTCTGTCTCCTAGTCCCGGGCTCAGGCGGCGTCGGCGTCGGTGCCGATCGCGTTCTCGTCATCGTCGCGGCGCGGGCGGCGCTCGCCCTTCTCGTCCTTGCTCTTCATGATCAGGGACTGCTCGGTGACGGCCTCTTCGCGGGCGATGACCATGTGGCGCAGGACCGCGTCGTTGAAGCGGAAGCCGTCGACGAGCTCGGTCAGCACGGCCTTGCCGCACTCGATGTTCATGAGCACGTAGTGGGCCTTGACGAGGTTGTCGATGGCGTAGGCCAGCTGGCGGCGGCCCCAGTCCTCGAGACGGTGGATCTTGCCGTTGTCGCCTTCGATCAGCGCCTTGTAGCGCTCGATCATGGCCGGCACCTGCTCGCTCTGGTCCGGATGGACCATGAACACGATTTCATAGTGACGCATTGGATTTTCCTTGTGGATGCGGCCGCTTATTCGGCCTGGCAGCCCCCGGCGCGAGGCCGTGGAGCAAGGTCTCCCGGGGATCGGGAGCCGGCGATTATGCCCCGAACCGGCTTTTCCACGCAAGTCAGGCACTTGCA
>DNNT01000138.1 GCA_003497545.1 Arenimonas sp.
CTGCGCCAGCGTACCGTTTACTTCGACTTCGACCAGGACACCCTGCGTCCGGAGTTCCAGGCCATCATGGCCTGCCACGCCAAGTACCTGAACGACCGTCCGGAGTCGCGCATGACCCTCGAGGGCAATGCCGACGAGCGCGGTACCCGCGAGTACAACCTGGGCCTCGGCGAGCGCCGTGGCAACGCCGTCTCCGGCGCCCTGCAGGGTGCGGGTGGTTCGGCCGGCCAGATCACCGTGGTTTCCTACGGCGAAGAGCGTCCGACCTGCACCGAGTCGGCCGAGGCCTGCTGGCAGCAGAACCGCCGCGTCGAAATCGTCTACACCGCCAAGTAATCGGCGATGGGACGTCAGCGCATCCTTTGCGTTGTGACCGTGGTGGCCGCCCTCGTGGCGGCCACCCCGGCCTTTGGCCAGCGCCTGAGCCTGGCCGAACGCGTCACCCTGCTCGAGAACCAGGCCAATGCCCAGAACCAGGGCGCCGGCCAGGCCAACCTCGAGATGCAGAACCGCATGGTCCAGCTGCAGGCTGAAATCCAGTCCCTGCGCAACCAGGTCGAAACCCTGCAGAACGAAATCGAACAGCTCAAGCAGCGCAATCGCGAGCAGTACCTCGACCTCGACGGACGCCTCCAGCGCCTCGAAGGCGGTGCGCCCGCCGCTGCCACCCCGAATTCCCCGGGGGCTGCCGCCCCGGCCGCGCCCGCCGCCGACGCTCCGGCGCCGCGTGACGCCAGCCCCGTGGCCGACGCCCCCGCCGCCGATGCCGTCGACCCGGCCGCCGAGGAGGCCGCCTACCAGGCCGCGCTCGACGCCCTGGTCGAACGTTTCGAGGCCGCCGACTCGGCCCGGATGTTCCAGGCCTTCATCCGCGACTACCCGTCCAGCTCCCTGGTGCCGAACGCCTGGTACTGGCTGGGCGAAAGCTATTACGTCACCCAGAACTACGAGCTCGCGCTCGAGGCCTTCCAGACCCTGCTGGGCCAGTACGCCGGCTCGCGCAAGGAAGCCGACGCGCTGCTCAAGCTCGGCTACTGCCAGGTCGCGCTGGGCCAGCGCGCCGAGGGCGAGGCCAGCCTGCGCGACGTGATGTCGCGCCACCCGGGTACCGACGCGGCCGCCAAGGCCGAGAGCCGCCTGCGCACGCTCGCGCTCGAAAATCGCTGAACCCGGCCGCGTGCCGGAGATCGCCATGGATACCCCGGCCGCCGAGCGCCTGCGCCTGACCGAAATCTTCCTGTCCGTGCAGGGCGAGTCCCGCACGGTCGGCTGGCCCACCGTGTTCGTGCGCCTCACCGGCTGCCCGCTGCGCTGCCAGTACTGCGACACGGCCTATGCCTTCCACGGCGGCGACTGGTGGGACATCGACGCCATCCTGGCCGAGGTGGCGAAACACGGCGTGCGCCACGTCTGCGTCACCGGCGGCGAGCCGCTGGCGCAGAAGCGCTGCCTGGCCCTGCTCGAGCGCCTTTGCGACGCCGGTTACGAGGTGTCGCTGGAAACCTCGGGCGCACTCGACATCGCCGGCGTCGACCCGCGCGTGAGCCGCGTGATGGACCTCAAGACGCCGGGCTCGAAGGAAGCGCACCGCAACCGGCTGGAAAACCTGCTGCTGCTCACCGCCCATGACCAGCTCAAGTTCGTCATCTGCGACCGTGCCGATTACGACTGGGCGAAGGACATGCTGGCCACGCATGCGCTGGACAAGCGCTGCGAGGTGCTGTTTTCGCCCAGCCAGGGCCAACTGGCGCCGCGCGAACTGGCCGAATGGATCATCGCCGACCGCCTGCCGGTGCGCTTCCAGCTGCAGTTGCACAAGGTGCTCTGGGGCGACCAGCCGGGCCGCTGAAAGGAACCTGGAATGAAGAAGGCAGTCGTGTTGGTCTCGGGTGGCATGGATTCGGCGGTGGTGCTGGCGCTGGCGCGCGAGCAGGGGTTCGCCTGCCATGCGCTGAGCGTGTCCTACGGGCAGCGGCATACCTCCGAGCTGGCCGCGGCGGCCGAGCTGGCCGTGGTGCAGGGCGCCGTCGAGCACAAGGTGGTCACCGTGGACCTGCGCAGCATTGGCGGTTCGGCGCTCACCGCCGACATCGACGTGCCGGAAGCGGCGGGGCAGGGCATCCCGGTCACCTACGTGCCGGCGCGCAACACCATCATGCTGTCGATCGCGCTTGGCTGGGCCGAAGTGCTGGGCGCGGACGACCTGTTCTGCGGCGTGAACGCGGTGGACTACAGCGGTTATCCCGATTGCCGCCCGGAATTCATCGCCGCCTTCGAGCGGCTGGCCAACCTGGCCACCAAGGCCGGCGTCGAGGGCCATTCGCTGCGCGTGCATGCGCCGCTGATGCGCCTGGGCAAGGCCGACATCGCCCGCGAAGGCGCTCGGCTGGGCGTGGATTTCTCGCGCACGGTGTCGTGTTACCAGGCCGATGCCGAGGGCCGCGCCTGCGGGCGCTGCGACGCCTGCCGCCTGCGCGCCGAGGGTTTCGCCGCCGCCGGCCTGGCCGACCCCACGCGCTACGCGCCGCGCGGATGATGCGTTAAACTTGCCAACCTCGGTGGGCCGTTAGCTCAGTTGGTAGNNTTCGAATCCTACACGGCCCACCACTTTCCCCTCTGTCAGAACGCCCGGGCCAGCGTGAGGCTGCCATAGACGGGCGCCTGGTCCTGCCCGGCGAATTCGCGCGAACGGCGGTAATGCGCGCCGGCGAAGCGCCAGGGACCGTGCGTGAGCACCACGCCCAGGCCCAGCTCGGCAACGAATTCGCGGCGGTCCACCGAGTGGCCATCCTTGGCGCTGCCGCCGTCGAGCGTGATGTCGTGCGCCANNGCCCAGCCGCGTGCCCGCCATTCGCCGCCGGGAGCCATGCCTTCGCCGGCGAGGCGCATCGGGTTGGAGCCGAAGTCGTCGGGCAGGCGCGGGCCGAAGCGCAGTTCCACGCCGGCGTTGGCGTAGGTGATGGCGTTGCCGGCGCTGGCGCCGGCATAAACGATGCGGTCCCAGCCCAGGCCGCCGGCGCCGTCATCGGTGCGCCAGCGCCAGGCGCGCTCGTGGCCCAGCTGCAGCAGTGGTTCGTCGCGCAGCTGGTTGTCCCAGCCGCGGAAGCGGGCGCGCCCGAACAGCTGGTGCAGCGCGTCCTGCGCCATTTCGCCCTGGGCGGAGGGGCCGACGATGCCCAGTTTGAGCCGGGTCGAAGCCAGGCGGTCCTGGTCGCGCACGTGGTGGGCCAGGCCCAGCAGCAGCAGGCCGGCGTAGGGCCGGTCGTCGACGATGACGTCGGCGCGGGTGCCGTCGGCGGGCGTGTAGATGGCATGGTGCAGGCTCAGGGCCAGGTTGCGCTGCGTGCCTTTCCCCCAGCGCAGCCAGGGCGTGGCGCGGTCGAGGAAGGCCACGACGCCGGGCAGGCAGGCGGTGTCTTCGCCCGGGACGGTGGACGAAACCCAGGTGGCGGCGAAGCCGGCGGAATAGCCCTGGTCCTGGCCGGCCTGTCCGTAGACGTCGTTGTCCGAGCGCAGCAGCAGGCGGCTGTCGCCGCAGTCGGCGGCGGCCAGCGGGGCAAGGGCGAGGAGGAGCGTGGCGGTAAGCAATCGCGGAAACATGGGGGCTCTCAGGCGGGTTCGGTGTCGCGCACGGTGGCCAGCACCTGCTCGCCGTAACGCTCGAGCTTGGCGCTGCCGACGCCGGGCAGGGTGCCCAGTTCGCCGAGGCTGCGCGGGCGCCGCTCGGCGATGGCGCGCAGGGTGGCGTCGTGGAAAATGACGTAGGCGGGCACGGATTGTTCGCGCGCCAGTTCGGCGCGCAGGCCGCGCAG
>DNNT01000236.1 GCA_003497545.1 Arenimonas sp.
CTGCTGCTGGTGCTGGCCCTGCTCGGTTCGCTGGGCGCCACCGGCGTGTTCCTGTCGGCGCCGGCGGCGGAGTGGGTGCGCAAGGTGCCCTTCGTGATGCGCGACGCCGCGCCCAAGCTGCGCGAGATGGTGGAAACCTTCAACCAGGCCAGCCGCGCCCGCGAATCCCTGGGCGAACTGACCGGCGGCCGCGACAAGGGCGGCGACACCGTGGTGGTGCAGCCGCCGCAGCCCGACCTGATCGACGCCACGCCGCGCGTGCTGGGCCCGGTGCTGGCGGTGATCCTGCTCACCTTCAGCTTCCTGGTCTACGGCGACGACGTGCTGCGCAAGCTGCTGATGCTGCGGCCCACGCGCGCGCAGAAGCAGCTGACCGAAGAAATCGTGCAGCAGATCCAGAGCGACCTGTCGCGCTACATGCTCTCGGTCAGCGCCACCAGCGCGGCGCTGGGCGTGGCCACCGGCCTGCTGCTGTGGCAGCTGGGCGTGCCCGACCCGGNNCCCTGGGCGCCGCCCTGCTGCCTGCGGCCGGTTTCCTGGTGCTCAACGGCTTCGAAAGCCAGGTGCTCACGCCGATGGTGCTGGGCCGCACCATGCGCATCAACCCGCTGGCCATCATCCTGTGGCTGATGGTCTGGGGCTGGCTGTGGGGCGTGGCCGGCCTGCTGGTGGCGGTGCCCATGCTGGTGTGCCTGAAGATCGTGGCCAGCCGGGTGGAAGCCTGGAACCGCTGGTCGCTGCTGCTGGAATAGGCGGGTTTCACGGCCGGCCAACCGGCCCGCGGGCTATCATCCGCCGGTGGAAACGCTGCCCCGGGCCCTGAGCCTCGACCTCGACGACACCCTCTGGCCGATCTGGCCCCTGATCGAGCGCGCCGAACTGGCGCTCGACGCCTTCCTGCGCGAGCGCTGCCCGCGCACCGCCCAGCGGTTTCCCATCCACCGCATGCGCCGGCTGCGCGAACAGGTGGCGGCCGAACACCCGCACCTGGTGCACGACTTCACCGAGCAGCGGATGATTTCGCTGCGCCGCGCACTGGCCGAATCCGGCGACGACGTGGCGCATGCCGACGCCGCCTTCGAGGCCTTCTACGCCAGCCGCAACGACGTGGTCTTCTACCCCGACGCCCTGCCCGCGCTCGAACGCCTGGCGGCGCGCTGGCCGGTGGCGGCGCTCACCAACGGCAACGCCGACCTCGAGCGCATCGGCATCGGCGCGCACTTCTGCGCCTTCGTCAGCGCCCGCGACCACGGCCACGCCAAACCCGAGCTGCCGATCTTCATGGCCACCTGCGAGCGCCTCGGCGTGGAGCCCCACCAGGTGCTGCATGTCGGCGACGACCCGCTGCTGGACGTGGTGGGCGCCCGCCGCGCCGGCATGCGCAGCTGCTGGATCAACCGCAAGAAAGAGTCCTGGCCGCTGGGCCTGCCCCGCCCCGACCTCGAGTTCGCTACCCTTTCGGGACTGGCCGACTGGCTGGAATCCCACCCCGCTGCCCTGGAGTCCCGATGAGCCTGCCCGCCTGCTTCGCCAGCCCCGACACGGCCCCGGCTTCCCTGCCGCTGGTGCTGGTGGATCCGGGCACGTTCGAGGCCTGGCGCGGCGCGCAGCCGGCCGCCGTGCTGGCCTGGCTGGACGCGCATTCGTTTTCGCCCAAGTCCGGCGCGCCCCTGCTGGTGCCCGGCGCCGACGGCCGCCCGGCCTTCGCGCTGGCCGGCGTGAGCGACGCGCACGACCCGCTGGCGCTGGCGCACCTGCCCAGCCTGCTGCCGTCCGGCAGCTACCGCATCGCCGCCGACTCGCCGGTGAAGCCCGAAGCCGGCCAGGCCCTCCTGGGCTGGGGCCTGGGCGCCTACCGCTTCGAGCGCTACCTCAAGCCCGCGCGCACGCCGGCGCGGCTGGTGCTGGAAAACGCCGAGGCTGGCGAATCCGAGGCCTTCGCCCTGCTCAAGGCCGCCACCCTGGTGCGCGACCTGGTGAACACCCCGACCGAGCACATGGGCCCGGCGGAACTCGAGGCCGTGGCCGTGCGCCTGGCCCAGGCCTACGGCGGCCAGTGCCGCAGCATCGTGGGCGACGCGCTCAACGACCAGAACTTCCCGGCCATCCACGCCGTCGGCCGCGCCAGCCACCGCGCGCCGCGGCTGATCGAACTCAACTGGGGCGACGAGACCCACCCGCGCCTGGCCATCGTCGGCAAGGGCGTGTGCTTCGACACCGGCGGCCTGGACATCAAGCCCGCCGACGGCATGCGCAACATGAAGAAGGACATGGGCGGCGCCGCCCACGCCCTGGGCCTGGCCCAGCTGGTGATGGCGCTCAAGCTGCCGGTGCGCCTGCAGCTGCTGGTGCCGGCGGTGGAAAACGCCATCGGCCCGAACGCCTTCCGCCCCGGCGAAGTGCTGGCCACCCGCCAGGGCCTGAGCGTGGAAGTGGACAACACCGACGCCGAAGGCCGGCTGGTGCTGTGCGACGCGCTCACCTACGCCGCCGAGGCCAAGCCCGCGCTGCTGATGGACTTCGCCACGCTCACCGGCGCCGCCCGCATCGCCCTGGGCCCCGACCTGCCGGCGCTGTACGCCAACGACGAGCGCCTGGCCGCCGACTACCTGGCCGCCGGCGATGCCGCGCGCGACCCGCTGTGGCGCATGCCGCTGTGGCGCCCCTACCTGAGCTACCTGAAGTCGAACGTGGCCGACCTGGCCAACTCCGGCGCCTCGCGCATGGCCGGCTCGATTACCGCGGCGCTCTACCTCGAGCGTTTCGTGCCCGAGGGCCAGGCCTGGTCGCACGTGGACGTGTACGCCTGGAACGACAGCGACCGCCCGGGCAAGCCGGCCGGCGGCGAGGCGCAGGGCCTGCGCGCGGCCTGGGGCCTGCTCAAGGCCCGCTTCGGCAGAAAGTGACAAACGGCAGGATGACCCTGCCCGCCTGACGGCTCACAATCCCGACACCAGGACCGGCGCAGACTGCGCCGGTCCGTTTTCGGAGTTGCCCCATGGATTCGCCGCAGGACCTGCTCAAACAACTGCACATCGACCGCCGCCCCGCGAAGAAGCGCCGGCCGCGCTGGCTGCTGCCCGCCGCCGTGGTGGCCGTGCTGGTGGCCGGCGTGGTGGTGATGAGCGGGCTGCGGCCGGTGGCGGTGGAAACCGCGGTGGCGCGCAAGGCCGCCGAGCTGGGCACCGCCTCGGTGCTCGACGCCTCCGGTTACGTCACCGCGCGTCGCATCGCCACCGTGTCCTCGAAGATCACCGGCAAGGTGCGCGAGGTGCTGATCGAAGAAGGCCAGGTCGTGGCCGAAGGCGAAGTGCTGGCCTACCTCGACGACGCCGACGCCGCCGCGCAGCGTGACCTGGCCAGCGCACAGCTCGCCTCCGCGCAGTCGCAGCTGGCCGAAGCCCGCGCCCAGCTGACCCTGGCCGAACAGACCCTGGTGCGCCAGCGCGAACTCGCCGCGCAGAAGCTGGTGGCCGCCTCGGCGCTCGACACCGCCGTGGCCGACCGCGACGCCCGCGCCGCGCGCCTGGCCAGCCTGCAGCGCGCGGTGAAGGTGGCGCAGGACCAGCTCGCCATCGCCGGCCTGGGCGTGGACAACACGGTCATCCGCGCACCCTTCGCCGGCGTCATCGTCGCCAAGGCCGCGCAGCCGGGCGAAATGATTTCGCCCATCAGCGCCGGCGGCGGCTCCATCCGCACCGGCATCGGCACGCTGGTGGACATGGATTCGCTGGAAGTGCAGGTGGACGTGAACGAGGCCAACATCGGCCGCGTCACCCCGAAGATGCCGGTCGAGGCCGTGCTCAACGCCTACCCGGACTGGAAGATCCCGGCCGAGGTGATCGCCATCGTGCCCACCGCCGACCGCACCAAGGCCACGGTGAAGGTGCGCATCGCGCTCAAGGAAAAGGACCCGCGCATCGTGCCCGACATGGGCGTGCGCGTGAGCTTCCTCGACCCGGCCGGCGTGGACGCGCCGCCGCCGTCGGGCGCCTTCGTGCCCGAGCGCGCGGTGGTGACCGGCGAAGACGGCAGCGCCGTGTTCGTGGTGGCCGACGGCGTGGCCCGCCGCGTGGCCGTGACCCTGGGCGAGAAGCGCGACGCCGACCAGCAGGTCACCGCCGGCCTGGAAGGCGGCGAGACCGTGGTGCTGTCGCCGCCGGAAGGCCTGGGCGACGGCGACCGCGTGGCGACGAAATAAGGCGCCGCCATGGCCACCCCTTTGGTCGAGATCCGCGGCCTGACCAAGGCCTACACCCGCGGCAAGCAGCGCGTGGAAGTGCTGCACGGCATCGACCTCGACATCCCCGAGGGTGATTTCGTGGCGCTGATGGGGCCCTCGGGCTCGGGCAAGACCACNNGGCGGGCTCGATTCGCCCAGCGGCGGCCTGCTGAAGGTGGGCGGCCAGCGCATCGACGACTTCGGCAGCGACGAACTCGCCGCCTGGCGCGCCAGCACCGTCGGCTTCATCTTCCAGAGCTACAACCTGATGCCGGTGCTGACCGCGCAGAAGAACGTGGAGCTGCCGCTGCTGCTGGCCGACATGGGCGCGGGCGAACGCCACCGGCGCGCGGCCATCGCGCTGAAGCTGGTGGGGCTGGACGACCGCGCGCGGCACAAGCCCAACGAGCTTTCCGGCGGCCAGCAGCAGNNGACCGCCGACGAGGTGCTGCGCCTGCTGCAGCAGCTCAACCGCGAATTCGGCAAGACCATCGTCATGGTCACGCACGACCCCAAGGCCGCCGAATACGCCCGCCGCACCGTGCACCTGGACAAGGGCACGCTGGTGGACGAGGCGCCGGCGCACTGAGATGAAATACTTCGGCCTGGTCTGGGCGGGGCTGTTCCGCAAGAAGCTGCGGACCACGCTGACGCTGTTTTCGCTGGTTTCGGCCTTCCTGCTGCTGGGGCTGCTGCAGGCGGTGAATTCGCTGTTCGCCGGCGGCGCCGATTTCCTGGGCGCCAACCGCCTGATCAC
>DNNT01000037.1 GCA_003497545.1 Arenimonas sp.
CGAACAGCATCACGCGCTGGCCGACCATGGCGATCTGCCGGCGCAGGTCGGCCAGGCGGTAGTCGCCGACCGGGTGGCCGTCCACGCGCACTTCGCCGGCGCTGGCTTCATAGAAGCGCGGCAGCAGGCGTATCAGCGTGGACTTGCCGCTGCCCGAGCGGCCGACGATGGCCGTCACCGTGCCCGGCGCCGCGGTGAAGGACAGGCCCGACAGCGCCGGCGTGTCCTGGCCCGGATAAGTGACCGAGACGTCGCGGAACTCGAGCTCGCCGCGGGCGCGCTGCAGCGGCCGGGTGCCGCGGTCGTCCTNNCCGCCGCCACGCCCTTCTGCACCAGGCTCTGCACGTTGGTGATGCGCTTGAGCGACGGAAGTAACGCCATCATCGAGGTCAGCAGCGCCACGAAACTGCCGGCGGTCATGCGGCCGCGGCTGGCTTCGTGGCCCGCCACCAGCAGGATGACCGCCAGGCCGATGGCGGCCAGGATCTGCACCATCGACGAGGCCGCGGCGCGGGTGGATTCGACCTTGATGCCCAGCCGCAGGTTGCGGCCCACCAGGTCGCGGTAGCGCGCCAGTTCGGAGTCCTGGGCGCCGTAGATCTTCACTTCCTGCTGGGCCGACAGCGCCTGCTCGGCGATCTGGGCCATGTTGGCCACGCCGTCCTGGATGCCGCGGTTGATGCGCCGGTAGCGGCGCCCCACCACCGAGGAAATGCCGGCGATCAGCGGCGCCAGCACCAGCATCACCAGGGTGACGCGCGGGCTGTAGTAGAGCATCACGCCCAGCAGGGCAACGATGGTGAGCGTGTCGGTCAGGATTACCTTGATGGCGTCCGAGCTGGCCTGGGTGACCTGCTCGGTGTCGTAGTTCAGGCGCGAGACCATGGCCGCCACCGGCTCGCGGTCGAAGCGTTCGCTGGGCAGGCGCAGGTACTTGGCCAGGATGTCGCCACGCAGGTCGCGCACCACGCTGCGGCCGGTGCGGGCCATGCCGTAGTCGGTGGCGAAGGTGGCGGCGCCGCGCACCAGGAACAGCAGCACGATCGCCAGCGGGATCGACCAGCGCATGTCCGGGTTCTGGGCGACGAAGGTCTCGTCCACCATCGGCTTCATCATCCAGGTGAAGGCCGCCGCGGCCCCCGCCTCGAACAGCATGCCGACGCCGGCCGCGGCCAGCAGCGGCCAGTAGCGCCGCGCCCGGCCCAGCAGGCGGCGGTAGATCACCCAGGCCGAAGTCTCCCCGCTCAAGGCTTGGCCTCGGGCGTGGTGGCGATGGAGATGCGGGTGAAACCCAGCTGGCCCAGCGCGTCCATGGCCGTGATCAGGGCCTGGGTGTCGGCGCGTGCGTCGGCGCGCACCACCACCGGACGCTCGCGGTCGCTGCCGGCCACGCGGGCGATGGCTTCCTTGAGCGAGGTGGCGTCGCGCTTGAGCACTTCGTTGCTGCCGATGAAAAAGCGGCCGTCGGCGTCCACCAGGATCGTCAGCGGCTCGGCGGCCTCGACCTCGGCGCTGGACTGGGTGGTGGGCAGCACGATCTTGAGCGCCGAGCGGTGGTCGAAGGTGGTGGTGACCACCAGGAAGATGATCAGGCAGAACACCACGTCGATCAGCGAGACGAGGTTGATCTCCGGCTCGTCGGGCACCCGGCCCGAACCCAGCTTCATGCAGCGCCACCCTTGGCCTTGGTCGCCCGCGGCGGCTTGCCGGGCGTGGCCGAGGGGGCCTCGTCGAGCGCATCGAGCAAGGCGATGGCCTGCTTCTCCATGTCCACCACGTACTCGGTCACCCGGCCGCGCAGGTAGCGGTGGAACATCACCGCCGGGATCGCCACGCACAGGCCCGCGGCCGTGCTGATCAGCGCCTGGCCGATGCCGCCGGCGAGCTTGTTTGCGTCGCCGACGCCGGAGGTGAGGATGCCCAGGAACATCTGGATCATGCCGAACACGGTGCCCAGCAGACCCAGCAGCGGCGTCACCGCGGCGATGGTGCCCAGGGTGTTGAGGAAGCGCTCGAGCCGGTGCGCCACGTGGCGGCCGACGTCCTCGATGCGCTCCTTGATGATTTCGCGCGGGCGGTGGCGCACGTCCAGTCCGGCCGCCAGCAGCTCGCCCAGCGGCGAATTCTGCCGGAGGATGTCGATGTGCTTGGGATCGAGCTGGCGGCCGCGGGCCCAGTCACGGACCTCCTCGCCCAGGCCCGGGGGCAGCACTTCCTTGCGGCGCAGGCTCCAGAAGCGTTCGAGGATGATGGCCAGGGCCAGCACGGCCAGCGCGATGATCGGCGCCATCACCCAGCCGCCCGCTTTGATCAGTTCCAGCACGCCACACCTTTGCCGTTGGGGGGTCGCCGATAGCATAGCCTGTGCCGCCGCCGGGGGTGGCATGGCGCCAGTAGCGCGGGTGGTCCTGGCGCCAGCGTTCGACCACCTGCACGCCGCCGTGGCCCAGGCGCAGTCGGATGGCGCCGCTGCCGGCGCTGTCGAGCAGGGCCACGCCGTAGCGGTCGTAGCGCGCCAGCACCTGCGGCTTGGGCAGGCCGAAGCGGTTCTCATGCCCGACCGGCAGCAGGCCCAGCGACGGCCGCACGGCGGCCAGGAAATCCAGGCTCGACGAGGTGTCGCTGCCGTGGTGCGGCACCACCAGCAGGTCGCTGCGGATGATTTCCGGCGCCAGCTTGGCCAGTCGCGCCTCGACGTGCCGGCCGATGTCGCCGGGCAGCAGCGCGGTGGCGCCGCGCGCCTCGATGCGCAGCACGCAGCTGCTGTCGTTGCGCAGGTAGGGGAAATACGGCGTCGGGTGCAGCCATTGGAAGCGCACCCCGTCCCAGGTCCACTCCCCGCCCTGTTCGCAGCGGCGCATGGCGGGGCCGGCCCAGCCTTCGGGTGCGTACACCTCGGCCGGCGGCATGGCCGCTGTCACGGCGGGTGCGCCGCCGGCGTGGTCGTTGTCGCCATGGCTGATGACCAGTGCG
>DNNT01000285.1 GCA_003497545.1 Arenimonas sp.
GGCACCGTCGCGTCCGGCGCGGCCGGCGGCACGGCCGTCGCGAATGTCCTGGCCAACGACACGCTGGGTGGTTCCGCCGCGACGCTGGCGACGGTCTCACTGTCGCAGGTGTCCACCACGAACCCGAACGTGACTCTGGATCCCGCCACGGGCGCCATCACCGTCGCGCCGGGCACGCCGGCGGGCACCTACACGGTGACGTACCAGCTCTGCGAGCAGCTGAACCCGACCAACTGCGACACCGCCACGGTTTCCGTGACGGTCGATGCGGCAGTGATCGACGCGGTGGACGACACCGGCACCGTGGCTTCCGGCGCCGCCGGCGGCACGGCCCTGCCCAACGTCCTGGCCAACGACGCGCTCGACGGCAACCGTCCCACGCTCGCCTCCGTCAGCCTGCGACAGGTTTCCAGCACCGATCCGAACGTGAGCCTGGACCCGGCCACCGGCGCGATCCACGTGGCCCCGGGCACGCCTTCCGGCCGCTACGGCGTGACCTACGAAATCTGCGAACCGCTCAATCCCGGCAACTGCGACCTCGCCGAGGTGGTGGTGCGCGTGCGCGCCGCTTCGATCGAGGCCGTGGATGACGCCGGCGCAGTCGCGTCCGGTGCGTCCGGCGGCATCGGCATCGCCGACGTGCTGGCCAACGACACGCTGGGCGCCAGCCCCGCGACACTGGCCACGGTCACGCTGTCCCAGGTCTGGACGGCCAACCCGAACGTCACGCTCGACCCGGCCACCGGCGCGGTGCACGTCGCCCCCGGCACGCCGGCGGGCAGCCACACCGTGGCATACCGGATCTGCGAACAGCTCAACCCCGCGAACTGCAGCACGGCGCGCGCCGTGGTGGTCGTGTCGGCGCCGATCCTCGGCGTGCTCGATGACGAAGCCACCACGCCGCAGGACCAGCCCGTGGACGTGGCCGTGCTCGGCAACGACAGCCTCGACGGCAGCAAGGCCGAGCCGGGCACCGTCGTGGTCACCATCATCTCCGGCCCGTCGAACGGCAGCGCCAGCGTCGGCGCCGACGGCGTCATCCACTACGTTCCGTCGCAGTACTACAGCGGCACGGACGAACTGCGCTACCGCGTCTGCAGCCTGGCTGACCCCAACGCCTGCGCGGAAGCCGTGGTGCGACTGGTCGTCGCCCCGAACGTGGTCGAAGCCCCCGACCAGGCCTTCAACGCGGACCAGGCAAGCCCGGTCGTCGTGCCGCTGTATTCGGTCTCGGCCAGCAGCGGCGCGCCGCTCGACCCGGCCAGCGTGCAGGTCACCGCGCCGCCCGCGCACGGCACCGTGGTGGTCAACGCCGACGGCAGCGCCACTTACACGCCGGATCCTTCCTTCCACGGCAGCGATGCCTTCGAATACCGCGTCTGCGACCAGTCCGTGCCGACCCCGGTCTGCGACACCGGCCGCGTGGTCGTCACCATCGAGATGGCGGTGCCTGAGCTGCGGCTGAGCAAGTCGACGCCGGCCACCACCGTGCGCATCGGCGACTACGTGCGCTACGAGGTGGTGGTGGAGAACACGGGCATCGCGCCCGCGACCGGCGTGACCGTCGTGGACGTGCCGCCGGCGGGCTTCACCTACGTCGAAGGCACGCTCGCGGTACAGGACGCCGACGGCGTGCACGGCCTGGCCGGCACCGGCCCGCTGCGCATCACCGGCATCGACATCCCGGTCGGCGGCCGCGCGGTCATCGGCTACCTGCTGCGCGTCGGCGCCGGCGTGGGCCCGGGCGAGCACACCAACGTGGTCAGCGCCATCGACGCCACCGGCAGCGCGGTGGGCAATACCGCCAAGATCGGCGTGACCCTGGAAGGCGACCCGATGCTCGAGGAAAGCCTGGTGCTCGGCACCGTGTTCCTCGACGCGAACGGCGACGGCCGCCAGCAGCCCGGCGAACCCGGCCTCGCCGGCGTGCGCCTGGCCACGGTCGAAGGCCTCGTGGTCGAAACCGACGTGCGCGGCCGTTTCCACCTGGCCGGCCTGGCCGGCGGCAACCCGCTGCGCGGCCGCAACGCCATCCTGAAGGTGGACGTGGCCACGCTGCCGCCCGGCAGCCGCTTCACCACCCCCAATCCCCTGGTTCGTCGCATCACGCCGGGCATCCCGGTTCGTTTCGACTTCGGCGTGCAACTGCCCGCCGACGGCGATGCCATGACCCCTGAGCTGCGCTGAGGCCGGCCCCGATGACTCTTCGAATGAAACTGCTCGACCTGACCCTGATCGGCCTGCTGTCCGCGGGCCTGGCCACGCCGGAAGCCCTGCGCGCCGCCGAAACCGCCCCCGCTGCCGGCACCAGCGACGCCGCGCCCGTGCGCGCCGTCGGCCGGCACGTGGTTGAACTGCCCGGCGGCGGCGTCGCCTGGGCGGTGGAAGACCCGCAGCCAGCGGACCCGCGCCTGTCGTTGGCGGGGCCGGCCACGGTGCCCGTGCGCGACGGCCGCATCGCCGGCCCGGTGCGCTTCCAGGCCCACGCCAACTACGGCGCCTTCATCGCGAAGATGGAGGTGCTGGTGTTCGACGGCCGCGATGCCGACCTGGTGGCGCCGCTCGCCACGCTGACGTTGGCGGCCGATGGCCTGCCGGCGGCCGAGTGGGACGGTCGCCTCGACGACGGCCGCCGGCTGCTGCCCGGCGACCAGCTGCGTTTCCTGGTGCGCGCGTTTGGCCATGGCGGCGAAGTGGATGAAACCCATGCCCAGCTGCTCACGCTGGTGACGCCCGAGGAACACGCGCGTGGCCAGCAGGCCCTGCGCGACGACCTTTCGCGCGAACGCGGCAGCGCGCTCTCGGCCGAGCAGGCCGAGAGCGAACAACTGCAGGCCGGCGCGCTGTCGGGCAACGCGCTGCGCGTGCAGTCGATCCCGCTGCATGGTTCGCGCGTGCGCCTGCATGGCCGCGGCCTGGCGCCGATGACGCCGCTGCGTATCAACGGGGAACCGGTGCCCGTGGACGGCGAGGGCTACTTCAGTGCCGACTACCTGGCGCCGGTCGGCCCGCGTCGCTTCGAGCTCTCCACCGGCCCGGGCGCACCGGCCACGCTCGAGGTCGACGTCACCGGCCGCTACCTGTTCCTGGTGGCGCTGGCNNGCTGTCGCAGGGCAACGCCAGCGGCAACATCGAGCCGCTGGCCGGCGACGAGCGCTACGAGGACGGCTTCCTGTCCGAAGGCCGCCTGGCCTTCTACCTCAAGGGCAAGGTGAAGGGCCGCTACCTGGTGACGGCGCAGGCCGACACCACCGAGCGCGAACTCGACCAGCTGTTCGATGGTTTCCTCGACGCCGACCCGCGCGACGTGTTCCGCCGCCTCGACCCGGACGCCTATTACCCGGTGTACGGCGACGATTCCACCACCGTGCGCGACGCCGATACCCAGGGCAAGCTTTACGTGCGCGTGGACTGGGACCGCAGCCAGGCCATCTGGGGCAACTTCGCCACCGGCATCGGCGGCACCGAGTACGGCCAGTACCAGCGTTCGCTCTACGGCGCCGGCCTGGACTACAAGTCGCGTGCCAGCACCGCGCTGGGCGACGCCCGCACCGAGCTGCGCGGCTTCGTTTCCGAAGCGCAGAGCGCGCCCGGCCACAGCGAGTTCCTGGGCACCGGCGGCAGCCTGTACTACCTGCGCCACACCGACCTGCTGCCGGGTTCCGAGCAGCTGGTGCTGGAGCTGCGCGACGAGCGCACCGGCCGCATCGAGTCGCGCATCGCGCTGCAGCCGGGCGCCGACTACGAGATCGACTTCCTGCAGGGCCGCGTGCTGCTGACCCGCCCGCTGTCGCAGGTGGCGCGTGAAAACGCCCGCAGCCTGACCCGCGACGGGCTGCTGGACGGCTACACGCAGGTGCTGCTGGCCGATTACGAGTACGTGCCGCAGGGCTTCGAAGCCGACCAGGTGGGCGCGGGCCTGCGTGGCCGCCGCTGGTTCGGCGAGCACGTGGCGGTGGGCGCCACCTACGTGGATGAGAACCGCGCCGGCGAAGACTACCGCCTGGCCGGCGCCGACCTGACCCTGCAGGCCGGCCGCGGCACCTACCTCAAGCTCGAGCACACCCGCAGCGACGCCACCGCGGCGCGGGTCTTCTTCTCGGACAACGGCGGCCTGAGTTTCACGCGCCTGAATCCGGTGGCCGCGGCGCGTGCCGGCGAGGCCAGCGCCGTGGAAGCGCGCGCCAACCTGCGCGAACTGGGCTGGACCCGCCGCGACTGGACCGCGGGCGCCTGGTGGCGCGACGTGGATGCCGGCTTCTCGGTGTCGCGCTTCGACACCGGCCTGCCGGTGCGCGAGCTTGGCGCCGAGTTCGCGGGCGAACTTCGCGACGGCCTGCAGCTGCTGGGTCGCGCCACCCGCGCCGAGCGCGGCGACGCGCGCCAGGACAACCTGCAGGTGGGCGCCGACTGGCGCGCCACCGAGCGCGACCGCTTCGGCGCCGAACTGCGCCGCGTGNNGAAGGCCTGCTGGCCGCCCTGAGCTACCGCCGCCAGGCCACCGCCACGCTCGAGCTGTACGGCATCGCCCAGGCCAGCCTGGACGAGCAGGGCGGCTACGAGGAAAACGACCGCCTGGTCGCGGGTGCGCGCCGCAGCTTCGGCGAGCGTTCCACCGTGGGCCTGGAACTGGGCAGCGGCGACCGCGGTGATTCCGCGCGCCTGGACGCCGAGCTGGGCCTGTCGGCCACGCACAGCGTCTACGGCGGCTACACCTGGAGCACCGACACCACGGCACGGCAGGTCGCCAGCACCTTCGACCAGCGCCAGGCCGATGGCTGGACGCTGGGCCAGCGCTGGCGCGCGTCGAACCGCCTGAACGTGTTCAACGAAAGCCAGTCACTGCGCGACGCCACCACCGGCGCCGATGGCACCAGCCACACCGTGGGCCTGGACCTGTTCCCGGCCCAGGGCTGGCAGCTGGGCGCCACCGTGACCGACGCCGAACTCGCCGGTGCCAGCGGAGTCGTCGAGCGCCGCGCCTACAGCGTGTCCGGCGGCCGCACCGACCCGGGCATGCAGTGGGCCAGCAAACTCGAGTACCGCGAGGACGCGGGCGCCGAGCGACGCGAGCAGTGGGTCACCACGCACCGCCTGATGTTCAAGCTCAACGAAGACTGGCGCTTCGCCGGCCGCGTCAACTGGGCCGACACCCAGGACCGCATCGACCCGGCCGCCGACGCGCGCCTGGTCGAAGGCAATGTCGGCGTGGCCTGGCGCCCGGCCGACCGCAGCGACCGCGCGCTGCTGGCGCGCTACACCTACCTGCTCGACGAGCTNNGGAGCTCGCGCAGCAGTATGACCAGCGCAGCCGCATCCTGGCCGTGGAAGGCGTGTTCGGGCTGGGTGGTCGCTGGAGCCTGGCGCCCAAGCTGGCCAGCCGCTGGGGCGAATACCGCCTCGACCGCGGCGTGGGTGCCTGGCTCGACAGCCGCGCCGATTTCATGGCGCTGCAGCTGCGCTACCACCTGCCCGGCGGCTGGGACGCGCTGGCCGAACTGCGCCAGCTCGACGTGCGCGGCGGCGGCGTGCGCCGCGGCGGCCTGCTGGGCGTGGACCGCCAGCTGGGCGAGCACTTCAAGGTGGGCGTCGGCTACAACTTCACCGACTTCAGCGACGACCTCACCGACCTCGGCTTCGACCACCGCGGCTTCTTCCTGAACCTGGCGGGCTTCTACTGAGCCCGCCGGCGNNCGGGCCAGGACGAAGCGGTCCCGGCCCGCGTGCTTGCCTTCGTAAAGCGCTTGGTCGGCGCGCTCCACGGCGTGCTCCAGCGTTTCACCGTGGGCGACCTGGGCCAGGCCGATGGTCACTCGCAGCGGAAGGTCCGCCTGGCCCGGCAGCGCCACCGGCGTGCTGCGCACGGCGTGCAGGAAACGTTCGATCGCGGCCTCTGCTTCCGCGAGGTCTTCGGCCAGCATCAGCAGCAGAAACTCCTCGCCGCCGTAGCGGTAGAGCCGGTCACTCGGCCTCAGAATGCGCCGCAGCGTGTCGGCCAGGTGGCGCAGGGCCAGGTCGCCCACGACATGGCCGTAGGTGTCGTTGACCAGCTTGAAATGGTCGATGTCGAACATCGCCGCATAAAAGAGCGAGCCGTTGCGTCGGGCGAGGCGCTGGCTGAGCACGAACTCGCCCTCGAGGCTGTAGCGCAGCGGCAGCCCGGTTAGCGGGTCCAGGCGCACGGCTTCGGCCAGGATGCGCGTCTTGAAGTTTGCCAGGCGCTGCACCAGCCCCGACTGTGCTTCTTCGAAGGCGGCCAGGGCATCACCGTCGCCGGACCGGCCGGCCAGGATGTTCGAGCAGATGACGCGGATGGCGTCGTGCATGCGGCGGTGCAGCGCTTCCATCTGCTGGGCCTTCTTCGCGTCCAGGCGCTCCAGCTCCGGCCGGGCCTTGGCCAGCCAATGGCCAAAGTGGCACAGCGTGTGCGCGTCGGGCGAGAGCATCTGCTCGCCGGGCGGCTCGCGGGTGATCGCGAAGCGCAGGACCCGTCGGGTCCAGTCCAGGTGCACGTCCATTGCCGCGTCCAGCTCGGCGATGATGTCGGCGGCGCGGTGCGTCAGGTCGGACATGCTTCCCCCGGAGGCTGGCGACGGCACGGGACAGGGCTAGGGCCGCATGCTTCCCGTACGGACCAGCCGATCATGCCACGACAGCGCTTCGCCCAGCAGGTGCGGCGTGTGCTTGCCGGCGCTGTCGCGGCAGGCGCGGTCAAAGTAATCCTGCAGCATCGGCCTGAAGTCGGGGTGCGCGCAGCGTTCGATCACCACGCGCGCACGCTGCTTGGGCGACAGCCCGCGCAGGTCGGCCAGGCCCTGTTCGGTCACCAGCACCATCACGTCGTGTTCGGTGTGGTCGACGTGGCTGGCCATGGGCACGATCGAGGAAATGGCGCCGCCCTTGGCCGTGCTCGGCGACATGAACACCGACAAATAACCGTTGCGGGCGAAATCGCCGCTGCCGCCGATGCCGTTCATGATCTTGGTGCCGGCGACGTGCGTGGAGTTCACGTGGCCGTAGATGTCGGCCTCGATCATGCCGTTCATGGCGATGCAGCCCAGGCGCCGGATCAGTTCCGGGTGGTTGGACATTTCCTGGGGCCGCAGCACGATGCGCTCGCGGTAGAACTCCACGTGCCGGTTGAATTCCTCGATGCCGTCGGGGCTGAGCGAGAACGAGGTGGCCGAGGCCAGTTTCAACACACCGGACTTGAGCAGGCCCAGCATGCCGTCCTGGATCACTTCGGTGAAGGCGCTCAGGTCGCGGAAGCCGCCTTCGGCCAGGCCCGCCAGCACGGCATTGGCGATGTTGCCCACGCCCGACTGCAGCGGCAGCAGGTTGGGCGTGAGCCGGCCGCGCGAGACTTCATGGCGCAGGAATTCGAGCAGGTGCCCGGCAATCGCCTTGGAATCGGCGTCGGGCGGCGCGAAGGGCGAGTTGCGGTCCGGCGCGTCGGTTTGCACCACCGCCACGACCTTGGCCGGATCGACATGCAGGTAAGGCTCCCCGATGCGGTCGCACGGCGCCACCAGCGGGATGGGCTTGCGGTCGGGCGGGCGCGCGGTGCCGTAGTAGATGTCGTGCATGCCCTCGAGCGCGGCCGGCTGCCAGCGGTTCACTTCCAGCACCACGCGTTTGGCCTGCTCGAGCCAGGTCTTGTTGTTGCCGACCGACGATGAGGGCACCAGCCGGCCGTCTTCCAGGATGGCGGCCACCTCGATCACCGCCACATCGATCTCGCCGAAGAAGCCAAACCAGGCGTGCTGGGCGACGTGGCTGAGGTGGATGTCGAGGTAGTCCATCTCGCCGGCGTTGATCTGCGCGCGCACGGTGGGGTCGGACTGGTAGGGCAGGCGCAGCTCCATGCCCTGGGCGCGGGCCAGCGCGCCGTCGAGTTCGGGCGCGGTGGACGCGCCGGTGAGCACGCGCACCTGGAAAGGCTGGCCGGCGGCGTGTGCGGCTTCGATGCGCCTGGCCAGCGCGCCGGGCACGGCCTTCGGGTAACCCGCGCCGGTGAAGCCGCTCATGGCCACGGTGTCGCCGGGGCCGATGAGCGCGGCGGCTTCGTCGGCGGTCTTGAGCCGCGCCAGCAGGGCGGGGCAGCGGATACGTTCGGTCATTCTTGTCACCTCGGTGCCATGGTCGGCCATGCCGCGCACCCGGGGCGACGCCGCAGGCGGAACGATACGTTTTTTGCGAAAGTGCGGACAGCGTCCTTGCCCTTGCCGCCCGGAGACCGTCCCGCGATGAGCGAAATCCTGCGCCCGCTGCCGACCGCCGACCAGGCCGAGCTCGAGCGCGCCCGCGCCCTGCTCGAATCGCCGGGCCTGGCGGTACAACTGGCGAACGTGGTCGGCGCGCCCATCGAAGGCATGCTCGGGCGCCTGCCCGGGCCGGCCCAGCGCCTGCTCGACCGCGCCGCGCGCAAAGCCGTGGAAACCGCCTTCCGCGCCGCGCTGTTGACCCTGCGCGAAGGCACGCCCGGCGCCGCCGCCAGCCCGCGCCTGCACAAGGCTGCCGTGGCCGGCACCGGTGCGGTCGGCGGCTTCTTCGGCCTGCCGGGCTTGCTGGTGGAGCTGCCGCTCACCACCACGGCCATGCTGCGCTCGATCGCCNNCCGCCTCGCCTGCCTGGAGGTGCTGGCGCTGGGCGGCACGCGCAGCGACGACGACGGCGCCGAATCGGGCTATTTCGCCACCCGCGCCGCGCTGGCGCAGCAGGTGACGGCCGCCACGCGCTACGTCGCCGCCGGCATGGGCAGCGGCGCCGCGCCGGCGATGGTGAAACTCATCAAGGGCGTGGCCAGCCGCTTCTCCCTTCCGGTCACGCAGAAGGCGCTGGCCCAGGCCGCGCCGCTGGTGGGCGCGGCCAGCGGCGCCACGCTCAACCTGGTGTTCATCGGCCATTTCCAGCAGGCCGCGCGCGGACATTTCATCGTGCGCCGGCTGGAGCGCAAGCACGGCGAACTGGCCGTGCGCGCCGCCTACGCCGCGCTGGCGTCGGCCGCTTCGACGCGCTGACGGGGTGAGAAAATTCGGACACCTTCACCGGATTCAGTCGGCAGCGGGCAAGGGTGGGGGTATGGTGGAATGGTCCCCGCCCAACGGAACGGTGAACCCATGAAATTGCGCCCCCTGTCCTGCTTCCTGCTGATGCTGCCGCCCCTGGCCGCTGCTGCGCGCGAAGAGGCGCCCCGGAGCAAGGTCGAGTACTACTCCGCCCACGTTTCCGTGGACGCCAGCGGCCGCGTGACCGACGCCGAAATGCTGGGCGAGGTGCCCAGGCCCATCCGCGTTCTGCTCAGTGACACCGCCCGCAAGGTGGAATTCGAACCGGCCCGCAAGGGTGGCGTGGCGGTGCCCAGCCGCACCTCGCTGACGCTGAAGATGCGCTTCGAGCCGGACGGCAACGGTGACTACCTGGCGCGCCTGGAAGGCATCAGCGGCGGCTCGGCCGCCTTCGACAAGCGCCGCCGCGTGCCCTTCCCGGGCATCGCCGCCGGCGCGGGCTATGGCGCCGGCGTGCTGGCGCTGCTGTCCATCCAGGCCGACGGCAAGGTGGACATGGCCAACTCGCGCATCGAGCGGGTGGCGCTGGCGCAGCACGGCAAACCCTCGGACGACGCCGCGCGCCGCGCGTCCTTCGAGAAGGCCGTGCTGCGCGCCGTGGCGAAATGGACCTTCGCCGTCGAGGAAGTGGACGGCCAGCCGCTGGCCACGCGCGTGCTGGTGCCGGTCACCTTCTGCCCCCAGGCCAGCTGCGAGGGCTGGCCGCTCGACGTATCCGCGCCCGCCGACGCCCGCCCCGCGCCGCAGGACGCCGACGTGCAGCTGGCCAAACCCCGCGAGCCTGCCCCCGCGGCGGCCCAGGCGCCCTGAAGCCGCCGCCCCGGGGCGCTGGTATTCGCGCGCCCGCCGGATACACTGGGGGTCATGGCCGACCCCGATCCCGCCGGACCGCCGCCGCCGGTGAACTCACGCAGCCCGCTGTGGCTAGGCGGGGTGTTGTTCCTGGTGACGCTGGCGGCCTCGGCCTGGTTCGTGGACCAGATGGTGCAATTCGGCGAGCGCGTCGAGCACCACCATGGCCTGGGCCTGGCGAGTACCGCGGCCGCGCTTCTCAACCCCGACGAAGTAGCCGCACTGCGAGGCCATCCCGACGATTCCGGTACGGCCACGCACGCCGCGGTCCGCGCCAAGCTGCGCGCCGTGCTTGAGGCGAACCCGGAATTCCGCTTCGTCTACCTGATGCGGCCGGTTACGGGCCGTCTGAACGAGTTTGTGTTCCTGGCCGATGCCGAGGACCCCGGTTCCGCCGATTATTCCGCGCCGGGCGATCTTTATTCCGGGCCATCCGATGACCTGCGCACAGTCGCCGAGAGCGGGCGCGCGGTCTTTTCCGGCGTCGTCATCGACGAATGGGGTAGCTGGGTAAGCGCGCTGGCCCCGGTGCATGACGCGGAGGGCCGCCTGGTTGCGGTGCTGGGAGTGGATATGGCCCTGGAGGCCTGGCTCGACACCCAGGCGCGCTACCGCAGCTTTGGCCTGACCATCGCCGGCCTGGTGCTGGCGCTGGTGGCGCTGTTCCTGGTGGTGCTGCAGCTGCAGCGGCAGGCGGCGCAGCGCATGGCGCGCCTCGGCCACCGGCTCGCCACGCAGCTGAGCGAGCTCGAGGCAGCGCAGGAAGGCCTTCGCATGGCCGACATCGTGGTGCGCAACACCAGCGAAGCCATCATGGTGCTCGACCCGCAGATGCGCATCGCCAGCGTGAACTCCGCCTTCGAACGGCTCACCGGCCGGCGCGCCGGGGACGTGATCGGCCAGCTGCCGCCCACGCTGACGCAGGACCCGGCCCTGCTGGCGCGCATCAAGTCCGCCATCGACGCGGGGGATCATTGGGAGGGCGAAGTCTGGGGCTTCCACCCCGATGGCACGCGCTACCCGGTGGGTGCGCTGGCCGAGGTGGTGCGCGACGACGCCGGCGCCATCACCCATTTCGTCGTGGTGCTGCAGGACGTGTCGGCGCAGAAGGAGCTCGAGGAGCGCCTGCGCGAAATGTCCGCCACCGACGGCCTGACCCACATCGCCAACCGCCGCGCCTTCGACGAGGCGCTGGTGCGCGAATGGGAGCGCGCGCTGCGCAGCGGCGGGCCGCTGTCGGTGATCATGGCCGACATCGATTTCTTCAAGCGCTACAACGACCAGTACGGCCACGTGGCCGGCGACGCCTGCCTGCAGCAGGTGGCGGCGGCGCTGAAGGCCGGCGTGCGCCAGGGCGGCGACCTGGTGGCGCGTTACGGCGGCGAGGAATTCGCGGTGGTCCTGCCTGGCGCCGACGAAGACGCCGCCCGCGCGGTGGCCGAGGCGCTGCGGCAGCGGGTGCAGGCGCTGGCCCTGCCGCACGACGGCAACCCGGCCACGGGCGTGGTCACCATCAGCCTGGGCGTGGCCACCTGCGCGCCCGTGCGCGGCCGCGAGCCGACCGCGCTGGTGGAAGCCGCCGACAGGCAGCTCTACCGGGCCAAGGAAGGCGGCCGCAACCGGGTGGAAGCCGCCGGCTGATCGCGGCGCGCCGGGCGGAGGCGTAAAGTCGGGCTTCATCCCGCCCGCCGGAGCCCGAGCCATGACCCTTCGCCGTACCGCCCTGCCGCTGGCCATCACCCTGGCCCTGTCCCTGGCCGCCTGCCAGCCCGCCGGCACGCCGCCCGCCGAGGGGCAGGGCACGCAGGCCGCCGCCGCGCCCGCGGAAGTGGCACGCCCGAGCCGGCAGTACGGCATCGAGGAGTTCATCGAATCCACCGGCGTGTCCGGCGCGTCGTTCAACGCCGACGAATCCCGCATCCTGTTCTCTTCCAACAGGAGCGGCATCTGGAACGCCTACTCGATGCCGGTGGCCGGCGGCGAGTGGTCCGCGGTGACGGCCTCCGAAACCGACAACGTTTACGCCGTGGGCTATTTCCCGGCCGACGACCGCGTGCTGGTCACCCGCGACCAGGGCGGCAACGAACTCGACCACCTGTACGTGATCGAAGCGGACGGCAGCGAGCGGGACCTGACACCTGGCGAGAACCTCAAGGCTGATTTCCTCGGCTTCACCACCGACGGCGCTGCCTTCCACGTAATGACCAACGAGCGCGACGCGCGCTTCTTCGACGTGTACCGCTACGACGCCAAGACGTACGAGCGCACGCGTGTCTACGAGAACAAGGACGGCTACGAGCCGAGCGTGGTTTCGCAGGACGGCAAGTGGCTGGCGCTGGGCCAGTCGAACACCACCAACGACAGCGACCTGCACGTGGTGGAGCTGGCCACCGGCAAGTCCACCAAAGTCTCGCAGCACGAAGGCCAGGCGGCGTTCAACGCCCAGGACTTCAGCCCCGACGGCCAGTGGCTGTATTACACGGCGAACGACCAGGGCGAGTTCGCCCAGCTGCGCCGCGTGAAGCTGGGCAGCTGGGAGCACGAGCCGGTCCAGTCGGCCGACTGGGACATCTTCGACGCCAGCTTCTCGCACGGCGGCAAGTACCTGGCCGTGGCCACCAACGTGGACGGCAGCACCCGCGTGCAGCTGTTCGACGTGGCCAGCGGCGCCGAGGTGGCGCTGCCCGAGATGCCGGCCGGCGAAGTGCGCAACCTGCGCGTCTCGCGCTCGGAAAAGCGCCTGGCCTTCTACCTCAACGGCGACCGCCAGCCCAACGACCTGTACGTGCTCGAGCTGGGCGGCGGCGAGCCGAAGCAGCTCACCACCTCGCTCAATCCGGCCATCGACCCGGCCGACCTGGTGGATTCGACCGTCGTTCGTTTCGCCAGCTTCGACGGCATGGCCATCCCGAACATCCTGTGGAAGCCGCACCAGGCCAGCGCCGACAACCCGGCCCCGGCCCTGGTGTGGGTGCACGGTGGCCCGGGCGGCCAGACCACGCGCGCGCATTCCGCGCTCATCCAGTCCCTGGCCAAC
>DNNT01000283.1 GCA_003497545.1 Arenimonas sp.
CGGCGGCGCCCAGGGTGTCGGCCAGCGCGGCGTCCTGCAGCATCGCCAG
Organism: Arenimonas sp.; assembly: GCA_003497545.1. Classification (GTDB taxonomy): domain Bacteria; phylum Pseudomonadota; class Gammaproteobacteria; order Xanthomonadales; family Xanthomonadaceae; genus Arenimonas. The sequence goes on from DNNT01000283.1 coordinate 50, forward strand.
CGGCTCCAGCAGGAAGGCCTGCACCAGCAGGGCACGCGCCTCTTCGCCGGGGATGCCGCGGCTGCGCAGGTAGAACAGCGCGGTCTCGTCCAGCCGGCCCACGGTGGCGCCGTGCGCGGCCTTCACTTCGTCGGCGTGGATGACCAGCACCGGCTGGGTGTCGATTTCGGCGGCGTCGGAGAGCAGCAGGTTCTTGTTCGACAGCTCGGCCTCGCTGCCGTCGGCGCCGGCGCGGATTTCGATGCCGCCGTGGAAGGCGGCGCGGCCGCGCTGGTCGGCCAGGCCGCGCCAGGGCAGTTCGCAGCGCGTGTCGCGGGCCTGGTGGGTGATGCCCAGGCGGGTGTCGAGCTGGCGGCGCCCGTCGGCCAGCAGTACGCCGCCGGCGTGCACCGCGGCGCCATCTCCCTGCAGGGCGACGTTGAGTTCATGGCGCGACAGCCCGGCGCCGAGCTCCAGGTCGGCGCGGCGGTATTCGGCCCCCGAAGCCAGCACCGCGTCGGTGCGCGCGAACAGCGTGGCGCCGGCGTCTTCGTCCTGCAGCCGCGCATGCACCAGGCGCGCGCCGCCGGCCAGGTGGGCGTGCAGCAGGTGGTTGGCCAGATGGCGGTGCGCGCCCAGGCCCAGATGGTGTTCCACCAGCGTGAGCGACGCACCCTTGCGCAGCTCCACCAGGTGGCGAAGGTGCGGCGCCAGGTCGGCGCCCGCGGGCGTGCCCACGAACACGAGGTGCAGCGGCGCCGCCACCGCGATGTCGGCCGGCACGCGCAGCAGCGCGCCTTCGGTGGCGAGCGCCGCGTTGAGGCGTGCGAACACTTCGTCGGCGCGCTCGAAGCGGCGGCCCAGAACCGAAACAGCGCGCGGGTCGTCGCCCGNNCCGCCAATGCACGCGACAGCGGCCGCAGTTCCACGTCCGCCGGCAGGCCGGCGGTGTCGGACAGCGCGGCGTCGAAGGCACCGTTCACGAACACCAGCCGCGGCGCTGGGATGTGCGCCAGCGCGGCGGCGTCCACGGTGGCCGGCGTTGAAACCGCAGCGAAGCCGCGCGCCGAAAGCGCGCGCAGCGAGGTGTATTTCCAGGCTTCCACGCGCGCGCCCGGCAGGCCGTCGGCCAGCGCTGCCGCCAGCGCGGCGCGGCGGGTGTCGCCCAGGCCCTGGGCGTTCACCAGCGCGGTGGGCAGGGCCTCGAAACCCTGCTTCAGGGAGTCGAGCAGGGCGCTCACGGNNTCGACGATGCGGCCGTCGGCCAGCACGTGCACCACGTCTGGCTTGATGTAGTCGAGCAGGCGCTGGTAGTGGGTGATGACGAGGAACGCGCGCTCGGGCGAGCGCATCAGGTTCACGCCGTCGGCCACGGCCTTGAGCGGGTCGATGTCCAGGCCCGAATCGGTCTCGTCGAGGATGGCGAGCTTGGGCTCGAGCAGGGCCAGCTGGAAGATTTCGTTGCGTTTTTTCTCGCCGCCGCTGAAGCCCTCGTTGACGCCGCGGTGCAGCAGCTCGTCCTTGAGGTGCAGCACGGCCAGCTTCTCGCGCACGCGCTTGAGGAACTGCATGGAATCGAGCTCGGGCTCGCCGCGCGCCTTGCGCTGGGCGTTGAGCGCGGCGCGCAGGAAGTAGGTGTTGTTCACGCCCGGGATCTCGACCGGGTACTGGAAGGCGAGGAACACGCCGGCGGCGGCGCGTTCTTCCGGCTCCAGCGCCAGCAGGTCGATGCCTTCGAGCTGCACCGAACCTTCGCTGACCTCGTAGCCCTCGCGGCCCGCCAGGATGTTGCCCAGCGTGGACTTGCCGGCGCCGTTGGGGCCCATGATGGCGTGCACCTGGCCCGGCTTCACCTCGAGCGAGAGGCCCTTGAGGATTTCCTTGCCGGCGACGCTGGCGTGGAGGTTTTCGATCTTGAGCATGTTGGTTTCCTGAGGCATTTCTCCCTCCCCCGCCTGCGGGGGAGGGTTGGGGAGGGGGTGCTCGTCAGCCGACGGCGCCTTCCAGCGAGACTTCGAGCAGTTTCTTGGCTTCCACCGCGAATTCCATCGGCAGCTCGCGGAACACCTGCTTGCAGAAGCCGTCGACGATCATCGACACCGCGTCCTCCTCGCCGATGCCGCGGCTGCGGCAGTAGAAGAGCTGGTCGTCGCTGATCTTCGAGGTGGTGGCCTCGTGCTCGACCGTGGCCGTCGGGTGCTTCACTTCGATGTAGGGGAAGGTGTGCGCGCCGCACTGCTTGCCAATCAGCAGGCTGTCGCACTGGGTGTAGTTGCGGGCGCCGGCGGCGGTTTTTTCCACCTTCACCAGGCCGCGGTAGGTGTTCTGGCCGCGGCCGGCGCTGATGCCCTTGGAGATGATCTTGGACTTGGTGTTGCGGCCCAGGTGGATCATCTTGGTGCCGGTGTCGGCCTGCTGGCGGTGGTGGGTGAGCGCCACCGAATAGAACTCGCCCACCGAATCGTCGCCGCGCAGCACGCAGCTGGGGTACTTCCAGGTGATCGCCGAGCCGGT
>DNNT01000025.1 GCA_003497545.1 Arenimonas sp.
CTTCGCGAAAAGCTTCGCGGCTGAAGCCGCTCCTACAGAAGACTATCGGCGGGGCGGGGCGAGCAGCTCGGCGCGGCTGAGGTAGCCGTCGCGGTCGGCGTCCTGGCGGCTGAACTGCGCGCCGAAGCGCTCGTGGTGCTGGGCCAGGGTGATCGTGCCGGCGTCGGGCAGGTGCTGTTCGCCGGGTTCGAGCACGTCGTTGCCGTTGGTGTCCATCTGCCGGAAGGCGAAGCTCATGCGCTCGAGGAATTCGTGCCGCGACACGCGGCCGTCGCCGTCCAGGTCGACGCGCGCGAAGTAGTCGCCGGCCTGCGCCGCCGCCAGGCCCGGGGCCAGCAGCAGCGCGAGCAGGCTAACCCGCATAGACCGTGATTTCCTCGCGGTCGTGGTAGAGCTGCTTGGCGCGCAGCGTGAGCGGCCGGCCGGCATGGTCGACGAAATGTTGCAGGCAGTCGCGGGTTTCGTCCCAGCGCTTCTTCATGGGCAGCTTGAGGTTGAAGATGGCGCGCTTGCACCAGCCCTCGCGGAACCAGGTGGCCATGCGGTCGGCCACCTTCGCCGGCGACTCGACCATGTCACAGACCATCCAGTCCAGCGGCTTGGGCGGCTGCCAGCGGAAGCCGTCGGCGCGGATGTGTTCGATCACGCCGGTGTCGAGCGCGCTCTGCGCCAACGGGCCGTTGTCGATCGCCGCCACGCGGATGTGCCGGCGCGCCAGCACCCAGCTCCAGCCGCCCGGCGCGGCGCCGAGGTCGGCGGCGTTCATGCCGGGCTTCAGGAATTCCTCGCGCTCCTTGTCCGTGAGCAGGCACATCAGCGCCTCCTCGAGCTTGAGCGCGGAGCGGCTGGGCGCGTCGGCGTGCGCGCGCAGGCGCGGCACGCCCAGCGGCCAGGGCGAGGCGTCCTTGGGGTCGGCGCTGCCCAGCAGCGCGTGGTTGCCGGCGAGCATGAGCACGTGCAGGCGCGGCAGGCGCGCATCGTCCTTGTCGGTCACCAGGCCGCGCTGGCGCAGGGCCGGGCGCAGGGCATTGCCCAGTGCGCGGGCCAGGCCGGCCAGCTGCTTGCCTTCGTCGGAATCCGGGTGCTCGACCCACACCTCGCCGTGGCGGCCGCGGCCGCCGAGCGCGTCCATGATCGGCGCGATGCGGTCCTTCGGGTCCATGTCGGGCAGGTCGGCGAACAGGCGCAGCTTCTGGCGCGCGAAAATCAGCGTGGACAAGGGCAGGGCGCGCGACAGCGCGGCGCCGTCCTCGACGCCCAGGAACTGCACGTAGCCGGTGTTGCGCTCGGCGCGCGCGTAGCCGTGGAAACCCGCGGCGGCGGCGCGTTCGCCCAGCTCGGCGGCGAGTTCGGGCTCGAAGCCCGGGCGGCAGTAGGCCAGCAGGCCCTCAGTAGACAATGCCGCTCTCCCCGTAGTCGCGCAGCACGTCGCGCGCGTGGTCCCGCATCAGGTCGGTGTGCACGGCGATGCCGCGTTTTTCGAGTTCGCCCTTCCAGTCGGCGGGCAGCGGGCCTTCGTCGAAGCCGGCCAGGTCCTGCACGTCGTCGGCGCGGGCGGCAATCAGGAGTTCGTCGATGCCGGCCCACACCACCGCGCCGTAACACATCGAACACGGCTGGGCCGAAGTGGCCAGGGTGATGCGTTCGCCGGCCTGGTTCAGGCGGTAGTTCTGCATCCGCTGCTGGCTGGTGGCCAGGGCCATCACCTCGGCGTGCGCCGCCGAGCAGTTGTGCGGCACCACCCGGTTCACGCCCACGCCCACCAGGCGGTCGCCGCTGAACACGGCCGCGCCGAAGGGGCCGCCGCTGCGGTGGTCGACGTTGCGGCGGGAAAGCTGGATCGCCAGCGCCACCTTTTCGTCGCTGCCCGGGTAGCTTCGGCTGGCGTCCACTTCGTCGTGGATCCAGGCGGGCAGGGTGAGGTGGAGCTGGGCGTAGATCATCGATGTCACCGTCAGGCGTACCAGGAAAGGCCGCCCGTATAGGCCAGCAGCAGGAAAAGCGTATCCACCAGGCCGTGCGCGCCGATGGTAACCCACAGGTTGCGGCGCGAAAGCACGAACACACCGGCGAAGGCCAGGCCGAAGGCGAAGGTCACCAGCAGGCCGGACAGGCCCTGGTAGGCGTGCGGCGCGGCGAACAGCGCGGCGCCCGCGAGCACCGCCACCGGCGTGCGCGCGGCCGCGGGCAGGCGGTCGGCAAGCAGGAAGACCTGGCCGCGGTAGTACANNGGCGTGGTGGGCGTGTTGCCCTGCAGCGCGGCGAACGCGGAATAGTCGGTGGGCTCGCCGGTGGCGGCGGCGATGCCGGGCTGCACCAGCAGGTCCATCACCAGCTCGAGCACGACGAAGGCGCCGAGCATCCACGCCAGCGTGTGCCGCGGCCACGGCCAGGCCAGGCCCAGGGGCCGCAGGCTGCGGTATTCGGCGAAGGTGACGGCCAGCACCGCCAGCGCCACCAACCCGCCGCGCCACGGGAAGGCCAGCCCCGGCACCAGCCACAGCGCACCGATGGCGGCGAACGCCAGCAATGCGACCGGCCACGGCCAGCGCGGGCGCGCGGCCGCTTCGCTCATCTGCTGCTCCAGGTGTCGCGCAGCGTGACGGTGCGGTTGAACACCGGCGCGCCCGGCGCGTGGTCGCGGCGGTCGGCGGTGAAGTAGCCTAGGCGCTCGAACTGCACGCTGTCCTCCGGCGCCAGCGCGGCGGCGGACGGTTCGACCCAGCCGTGCACGATGCGCACCGAGGCCGGGTTGAGGTAGTCGCGATAGGTCTTGCCGGCTTCGTCCTTGTCCGGGTCGGGCACCGAGAACAGGCGGTCGTACAGGCGCAC
>DNNT01000122.1:0-5999 GCA_003497545.1 Arenimonas sp.
CCGCATCTACTGCGTGGGCCGCAACTTCGCCGACCACGCCAAGGAAATGGGCGCCAGCGTCGACCGCGGCAATCCGGTGTTCTTCATGAAGCCCGCCGACGCGGTGGTGCCCGGCGGCGGCGACGTGCCCTACCCGCCCGCCACCCGCGAACTGCACCACGAAGTGGAGCTGGTGGTGGCGCTGGGCCGCGACGCCCAGGGCGTGGTGCCGGTGGACGGCGCGCTGGCGCTGGTGTTCGGCTACGGCGTGGGCCTGGACCTCACCCGCCGCNNGGCCGCGACCTGCAGGCGAATGCAAAAGCCAAGGGCCTGCCCTGGGACACGGCCAAGGGTTTCGACCACTCCGCGCCGGCCAGCGAACTGGTGCCCGCCGCCGAAGCCGGCAGCCTGGCCACGCGCGCGCTCTGGCTCACCGTCAACGGCGAAGCGCGCCAGCGCGCACTGCTCGGCGACATGGTGTTCACCGTGGCCGAGGTGATCAACGAGCTCTCCAAGCTCTACGCGCTCAAGGCCGGCGACCTGGTGTTCATGGGCACGCCCGCGGGCGTGGCCGCGCTGCAGCCAGGCGATGTCTTCCAGGCCGGCGTCGAGGGCCTGGTGGAGTTCGGCGGGCGTATCGCCTGAACGACGGCCCGGTGTAGATTCGGGTTTCCCCACCCGTCCTTCCAGACCAAGGAGCACACGAGCATGGGCATGGTGTCCGAGTTCAAGGAATTCGCGATGCGCGGCAACGTCGTCGACCTGGCGGTCGGCGTGGTGATCGGCGCGGCCTTCGGCAAGATCGTCGCCTCGCTGGTGAACGACGTGATCATGCCGGCCGTGGGCTTCATCGTCGGCGGCGTGAACTTCAGCGACCTGGCGGTGGAGCTCAAGGCCGCCACCGTGGACGCGGCCGGCGCCGAGGTGCCGGCGGTGCTTATCAAGTACGGCGCCTTCGTCCAGACCATCGTCGATTTCCTGATCATCGCCTTCGCGATCTTCGTGGCGGTGAAGGTGATCAACAAGCTCAAGCGCAAGGAAGAAGCCGCGCCCGCCGCGCCGCCGGAGCCGAGCGACGAGGTCAAGCTGCTCACCGAGATCCGCGACGCGCTCAAGTCGCGCTGAGTTCCCCGTTCCAACCCCCGGCGCCGGCCCCGTGGCCGGCGTCGCCTTGCCGGAGCCACCGAATGCGCCACGCCGTTTCCCTGCTCGCCCTGTCCCTGCTGGCCGCGCCCGCGCTGGCGGCCGACGCCACCGGCCTCGAGGCCAACGACATCGCCGCCGCGGAAACGCTGCGCGAACAGGCCCTGGCCGGCAGCCCGGCCTGGGACATCGTCGAATCGCTGACCACGGAAGTGGGCCCGCGCATGGCCGGCACGCCCGCCGACGCGCGCGCGGTGGCCTGGGCCAAGGCCAAGTTCGAGGCCCTGGGTTTCGACAAGGTTTACCTGGAGCCGGTGACCTTCCCGGTGTGGCTGCGCCACCGCGAGCGGGCTGAAATCCTGGCGCCCTTCCCGCAGCCGCTGGTGATCACCGCGCTGGGCGGCAGCGTCGGCACCGGCGAGGGCGCCATCGAAGCCGAGGTCGTGGCCTTCCCCGACCTGGCCGCGCTCTCGGCGGCGCCCGAGGGCAGCCTGCAGGGCAAGATCGCCTTCATCAGCAACCGCATGGTGCGCTTCAAGGACGGCCGCGGTTACGGCCCGGCCGTGGGCGCGCGCAGCAACGGCGCGGTCGAGGCCGCGAAGAAGGGCGCGGTGGCCGTGGTGATCCGCTCCATCGGCACCAGCAGCAACCGCTTCGCCCATACCGGCACCATGCGCTACGTGCCGGACGTTCCGCGCATCCCCGCCGCCGCGCTGTCCAACCCCGACGCCGACCTGCTGGTGCACATGCTCGAACGCGGCAAGCCGGTGACGCTGCGCCTGGACATCGCCGCCGAAACGGTGGGCGAATACACCTCGCACAACGTCATCGGCGAAATCACCGGGCGCGAACTGCCGGGTGAAGTGGTGACCATCGGCGGCCACCTCGATTCCTGGGACCTGGGCACGGGCGCGCTGGACGACGGCGCCGGCGTGGGCATCACGATGGCCGCGGGTGCACTGGTGGGCAAGCTGGAACAGGCCCCGCGCCGCACCGTGCGCGTGATCGCCTACGCCAACGAGGAGCAGGGCCTGTACGGCGGCAAGGCCTACGCCGAGGCGCGCGCCGCCGCCGGCGAGATCGACGCGCACCAGCTCGGCGCCGAAAGCGATTTCGGCGCGGGCCGCGTGTACGCGCTGCGCGCCGGCGTCGACCCGGCCGCCTGGCCGGTGCTGGAAAAGATCGGCGACGTGCTGGCGCCGCTGGGCGTGGTGACCGAAAGCGAAGGCGGCAGCCCGGGCCCCGACGTGGGTCCCATCGTCGCCAAGGGCGCGCCCTGGGCGCAGCTGGCCCAGGACGGCACCGACTACTTCGACTACCACCACACGCCCAACGACACGCTCGACAAGATCGACCCGAAGGCGCTCGACCAGCAGGTGGCCGCCTACGCGGTGCTGGCCTACCTGGCGGCGGAAACCACGGTGGACTTCGGGCGCGCGCCGGCCAAGGCCGCGGAGTAAACCAGGCGTCGCCCGCCGCTCNNGGCGGCGGGCGACCAGCGTCCACAGGCCGAACAGGCCTTCGCGCGGCGACCAGGTGCGCACCCATCCGGCGCGCGCGAAGCCGGCGTCGCGGCAGGCGGCCAGCAGGTCCCAGCCGAAGTGGTGGAAACACAGCACGCCGCCCGACACCGGGTCGCCATGGATTTCCGGCTCGAGCAGGTGTTCGACGCTGCCGTCGTCGCGCAGGCGCGCGCGCAGCAGGCTGTCCTGCGCCGATTCGATGAAGGGCGCGGTCAGCACCAGCCGGCCGCCGGGCCGCAGGCAGCGGGCGAATTCGCGCAACGCGGCCGGGTAGTCGGGCACGTGCTCGAGCACGTCGAAGCTGCCGATGGCGTCGAAGCTGGCGTCGGCGAAATCGAGCCGGGTCACGTCGCGCTCGTTGAGGGCGCCCTGCCCGCCCAGGCTGGCGTACCAGCCCTGCAGGCGCGCGCGCGTGCAGTCGTCGAGGCCGTACTCGCTGCCCTGCAGGCCGGGGCAGGTCGCCTGCAGCCAGACGTAGGCCAGCGAGGCCTGTTCGGTGAGGTAGACGTCGGCGCTGTCCAGGTCGAGCCCGTCGAGCAGCAGCGCGAACGCTGCGCGGTTGCGGGCGATCAGGCGGCAGCGCGGGCAGCTCATTTCCTCGCGCAGGTTGGCGGCCTGGCCGGCCGCCGCGGAAGGCAGCGCGAACACCACGGGTTCGCGGCACAGCTGGCACCAGCCGGGCCAGCCTTCCGCCCCGGCGGCGGCGCCGACCTGCAGGGCGATGTGGTGTTGCGCCTGCACCGCCGGCCGGGCGGCCGCCGCCTGCCAGTCGGCGAGGCTGGCGAAGGCGGCGGATGTCGGCGCGGCGCCGGCGGCGCCCTCGCTGGGCGGAACCGGCAAACGCAGCCTGCGCCGCAGCCAGCCGCGCATCAGTCGAGCAGCGGCGTGTCGAGCACGCGCGAGGGGCGGCCCAGGGCCTTCCCGGCCTGCTCGCGCAGGTCCTCGCGGGACACTTCGCGCAGCGGGATGAGCGCCCGCACCACGTCGTCGAGGCTGCGCTTGCCCTTCGTGGCCTTGCGGATCTCGGCGTCGAGTTCGCGCAGCAGCTGCACGCCGCGGGCGGTTCGCGGGCCGTGCGAGCGGTCGGAAGTGAGCGTGGCCACCTTGCGGCCGTGGTTGGCCATCCAGTCCTGCGCCTTGTCGGCGCGGGCGTCGCTGAGCAGGCTGGCGCGGCGCAGCAATTCGATCGAATAGAACTCGGCCAGCGATTCGGCGATCCAGTCGTCGCCGTCGGCGCCGCGCACGCGGGTGATCACGTGCGTCAGTTCGTGCACCAGGGTGGACGTGCCGTTTTCGCTGATCAGCGGCCGGTCGGCGTGCAGGAACAGCGAACGCGGGCCGGAAAGGCCGCCGCGCCACATCGGGTCGCCGGCGCTGACGATCAGCAGCTTCGTCGGCAGTTCGCCGTAGGCGCGCTCGAACTCCGGCACCAGGGCATTGAAGAAGGCCAGCATGTCGTTGCGGCGGATCACGTCGCCCTTGGGCCCGCCGACGCTCACTTCCATCTGGTCGAAAAACTCGCGGCGCGTGCCCACCGCGCCGGCGATCATCCAGCCCACCGGGCGGTCGAAGCTGCGCTCGGGGTTCACCACCACGAAGGACTTGCCGTCCTTGCTGCGCACGAAGGGCGTGTCGACGTTGGTCCAGCCCTTGGGCAGCAGGAAGCGCAGGCGCGCGCGCGAATCGGCACCCTTGGTGGCGCGCACGGTGGCGGACGGCACCAGGTCGTCGCCGCGCACGATCACCCAGTCGTCGGTGATGCGCGCGTCGTAGCCGCCGTCGCGGCGCTGGTGGTCGACGGCGTAGCGGTAGCGCAGGCGCGCGGGTTCGCCCTTCGGCGGCACCCAGGTGATGGTGTCGCCCTTGCGCGTCACCTTGCCGTCGCCGCGCACCTGGCTGTAGCGGTCGGCGGGCATGCGCAGGCGCATCTCGCGCACTTCGCCGGTGCCTGGCGTGAGCCGCAGGCTGACGTCCGCCTGCCCATCGGCAGGCAGGAAGCGGACGATGTAGTCCACGTCGTAGTCGGTGCGCTTGGCCAGGGCCAGCGCGGGCAACAGCAGCAGCGCGGCCAGCAGCGCGCGCCAGGGGATGAGTTTCGGTCGGAGGTTCATGCGCCGGATTATGCCGCGTTCGCGCTGAATTCCTGGTTCATGCGTGGCGCTGGCGCCACCACTCGCCGGCGAACAGCGCGGTGGCGGCGGCGACGTTCAGGCTTTCCACCGCGCCGGTGCCGGGCACCTGCAGGCGCAGGGCCGAGGCATCTGCCAGCAGCGGGTCGACGCCCGACTGCTCGGCACCCATCAGCAGCAGCAGGCGTTCCGGCAGGGCCGTGCCGTACAGCGGCTGGCCGCCACGCACCACGGTGGCGGCGGCGGTGAAGCCGGCCGACTGCAGCTGGGCCAGGCTGTTGTCGGCGCGACCCAGGCGCACCAGCGGCACCTGTTCGGCGCCGCCTTCGGCCACGCGCGCGGCGGCGCCGGAAATGGCCAGCGGCGAGTCCTTGGGCAGCAGCAGGCCGGCCACGCCGAAGTGCGCGGCCGAGCGCAGGATGGCGCCCAGGTTGTGCGGGTTGCCAACGCCGTCGAGCCACAGCGCCAGCTGCGGCCCCGGCGGCAGTTCGCGCAGCCAGGCCGACAGCGACAGCTCCTGCGCGGGCATGGCGCCGAACACCACGCCTTCGTGGTGGCTGCTGGCGGCGAGCTTCTGCAGGTCTTCCTCGCCGACCACGGAATAGCCGAGGCGGTGCTTCACGCAGTGCGCCAGCACGTCCTTGAGTTTCGGGATGCGCGACTCGAGCAGCCAGACCTTGCGCAGGTCGCCGGGGCGGCGCGCGAACATGGCCAGGCAGGCATTGAGGCCGTACAGGCGCTGCTCGCGCGGGCCCTTGGGCGCGGCGGGCTCGGAATCGGCCAGGGGCCGGGCGGAAACACGCGGCGCCGGCGCGCGCGTGGCGGCGGCCTGGCGGTCGCGCTCGCGTTCGCGCTTGTCGCGGGGTTGGGACGGCGGGCCGCGGTAAGGGCCGGCGCCGCGCGGAGGGCGGTTTTCGTTCATGCCGCCAGTCTNNGGCCCGGGGTCCCGGGCCGCCCGCCGCGGTTCAGGCGTGGCCGCCGACCGCCGGGGTGTCGCGCTCGAGCTGCTCGAGCTTGCGCGCCACCGCGTCCGGCGAGCGCGTGTAGGGCGCCAGCAGGGCGTAGAAGGCCGGCACCACGAACAGCGACAGCAGGGTCGAGAAGGCCACGCCCGAGATGATGACGATACCAATGGTGGCGCGGCTGGCCGAACCCGGGCCGCCGGCCACGACCAGCGGCACGGCGCCCATGATGGTGGCGATGGAGGTCATCAGGATCGGCCGCA